>JASHYU010000197.1 GCA_030042855.1 Thermoplasmata archaeon | reverse complement strand
GTAGACCCGCACGGGGTGCTGGGGGTTCCCGTTGCGGACCAGCGAGACGGTGGGAAAGGCCGGCGACTCGACGATCCCGATCTGCTCCATCTCGAGCGTGTCGATGAGGTAGTTCGCGACGATCGAGCTCACGAGTCCGACGGAGGGAAAGCCGTCGATGACGATCGCTCCTTCGACATCGATCCGCTTGATCTCGTAGATGCGCACCTGGTCGGCGGCGAGCGTCATGGTCACAGGGACCGCTCGGCGATCTGTCCGAGCTCCTTCGCGACGAGGTCGACGAGTTCCTGGGTGAGCGCCCGCCGCACCTCGGGCGGCATCGCCGAGAGGCCGAGCCGCGCGGTCGTGGTCCCGACCCGGAGGAGCGCCGCGTACTCCATGGCCCGGGCGGCGAGCAGGTCGCGGACCGCGTCCTTGAGGTCCTGGGCGAGCTTGGGGTCGTCGCGCAGCGTCTTTTCGAGGTGGCGACGGATCTCCTCCTTGACGAGGTCGCGCGTCGCCTCGCGGACCAGTTCTTCGGGCCGCAGGAGGTCCTGAGTACTCTTGAGGAGGACGTCGAGCGGCTCGCCGGCCGACGGGGTCTCCGCCATCGCGCGCCGATGTCGAACGTGAGGGATAAGCGTTTCTTCGATTGCGCGCTCGGCCGGCTTCCGGGATCCACCGTGAGCCCTCCCTCTCGAATCTCGACGCGAAGTCTTATCCTTCGGAGGGACTCGTTCGCCGGCGTGGGCCGGTAGATCAGCGGAAGATCGCTACCTTGGCAAGGTAGAGGTCGCGAGTTCAAAGGGGGGGGACGGGCCGGTCCCCGCCGGAGATTCTCGCCCGGTCCACTCGCCCGGCGCGAAGGGCCTACGTCATCTGTCGAGCCCGGACACCGACAGGAAGGTCATCGATTTATACACCCCGTTTCCTCGTCCCGCCCCGTGGAAGTCGAAATCCGCGAGAAGATCGCCGGCGAGGTCGTCCTTTCCCCCCATCCCGGCCGCACGCTGCGGAAGTGGCGGGAGGATTTCGGGATCTCGCAACGCGATCTCGCCAAGCATCTCGAGACCGTACCGTCGGTCGTCAGCGACTACGAGGCCGAGCGCCGGGCGAGCCCCGGCGCGGGATTCATCCGGCGGTACGTCGACGGCCTGCTCGCGCTCGACGACCGGAACGGGGGCCAGGTGCGGCAGCGCCTCGGCGTCCCGCCGCACTCGGACGGCATCCTGGGGATGCGCGAGTTCGCGGTCGCGATCCCGCTGCGGGCGCTGGCCGAGCAGATCGGCGCGAAGTCCGTGAGCCATGTCGACCTGCACCGCGACATCCACGGATTCACGGTGCTGGACGCGCCCCGGGCGATCCTCTCGATCGACGCGTCCCGGTTCGTCGAGGTGTACGGCTGGACCACGCAGCGGGCGCTCATCTTCTCGAACGTCAAGTACGGCCGCTCGCCGATGGTGGCGATCCGGGCGCACCCGCTGAAGCCCGCCGCGGTCATCTTCGCCGCCCCCGGGCGGGTCGACGCCCTCGCGGTCCGCCTCTCCGAGGTCGAGAACATCCCGATCCTCACGACGGCGCTAGCCGCGCCGGCGGTGCTCGAACGTCTCGAGGAGCTCTAGGGAAACGCAACGGAGGCAGACCAACGTGGAAGCAGGCATCGTGAGCTACGGAGCGTACGTCCCCCGTTACCGGATCACGCCGGCCGAGATCGGCCGGGTCTGGGGATCCGACGGCGAGGCGATGGGTGAGGGGCTGAACGTCCACCGCAAGAGCGTCCCCTCTCCGGACGAGGACACGATCACGATCTCGACGGAGGCGCTCCGCACCGCGCTCGTGCGCGGCGCGATCGATCCGCAGCAGATCGGCGCGATCTACGTGGGATCGGAGTCGCACCCGTACGCGGTGAAGCCGACGGCCACGGTCGTCGCGCAGGCCGTCGGCGCGACCCCGAACCTGACCGCCGCCGACTTCGAGTTCGCGTGCAAGGCTGGGACGGCCGCGATCCAGACGTGCCTCGGGCTCGTCGGGGCCCAGATGATCCGCTACGGCGTCGCGATCGGGACCGACACGTCGCAGGGGGCGCCGGGCGACGCGCTCGAGTACTCGGCGAGCGCGGGCGGCGCGGCCTTCGTCATCGGGCGGGATCACGTCATCACGAAGGTCCACCACACGGTCTCCTACACGACCGACACCCCGGACTTCTGGCGGCGCGAGGGCCAGCGCTACCCGAGTCACAGCGGACGGTTCACTGGCGAGCCGGCGTACTTCCGGCACGTGACCGAGTGCGCCCACCGGATCATGCAGGTGGCCGGCACGGAGCCGAAGGATTACCGCCACGTGGTGTTTCACCAGCCGAACGGCAAGTTTCCGCAGCGGGCCGGTAAGCAGCTCGGCTTCTCCGACGCCCAGATGAAATACGGGCTCGTGACCCCGTACATCGGGAACACCTACTCGGGCGCGGCGCTCCTGGGTCTCGCGAACGTCCTCGACCACGCATCGCCGGGGGAGCGCGTGCTCGTCGTCGGGTACGGCTCGGGAGCGGGTTCGGACGCGTTCGACCTCGAGACGACCGACGAGCTCGCGCGCTACGACCGATCGTTCGGCCGGCCGGTCCAGTGGTATCTCGACCACGGGGTCGAGCTCTCCTACGCGGTCTACGCGAAGTACCGCGGCAAGATCCACATGGGGGAGGCGTGACGATGCGCGACGTGGCGGTCCTCGGTGTGGGCCAGACGAAGTTCGGCGAGCTGTGGGACCGATCGTTCCGCGAGATCGGGATCGAGGCGGGCCTCCAGGCGCTCGTCGACGCGAAGCTCTCGTCGAGCGACCTCGACGGCCTCTACCTCGGCAACATGGCGTCCGGCACGCTGATCGACCAGGAGCACATCGCGCCGCTCATCCTCGACTACGCCGGCCTCGCCCGCCGCCATCTGCCCGGGGTCCGGGTCGAGGGCGGGGGTGCGTCGGGCTCGCTCGCGCTCCACCAGGGCTACCTCGCCGTGGCGAGCGGGATCTACGACTACGTCGTCGTCGGCGGCGCGGAAAAGCTCACCGACGTCCCGGACGAGCAGGCGACCGCCATCACCGGCGCGACCGCCGACCACGAGTGGGAGGCGGTCTTCGGCGCGACGCTGCCGGCGCTCTGGGCGCTGGTCGCGCGGCGGCACATGCACCTCTACGGGACGACCCGGGAGCAGCTCGCCCGGGTCGCCGTCCACGACCACCAGATGGGGTCGAAGAACCCGAACGCCCACTTCCGCAACAAGCTCTCGCTCGAACAGGTCGTCGGGGCGGGGCCGATCGCCGAGCCCCTCGGGATGCTCGACTGCGCGCCGTTCTCGGACGGCGCGGCCGCGGTGGTCCTGGGACCGCTCGAGACCGCGCGCCAGCACACCGACACCCCGATCCGCATCGCGGCGAGCGAGGTCGCGTGCGACACGATGGCGCTCCAGCACCGCGCGGAGCTGACCCGGCTCAACGGGACCGTCGCGGCCGCGCGGGCCGCCTTTGCCCGGGCCCGCCGGAGCCCGCGGGACGTCCGCGTCGCGGAGATCCACGACGCCTACACGATCAGCGCGCTCGTCTCCCTCGAGGACCTCGGGTTCGTCGAGAAGGGCCGGGCCGGTCCCGAATTCGAATCCGGACAGTTCTCGGGGGGCGGGAGCCTGACGGTGAACCCTTCGGGCGGCCTCAAGGCGCAGGGTCGGCCGTTCGGCGCGGTCGGCGTCGCCCAGGTCGCCGAGATCGTCCGCCAGCTCCGCGGCGACGCGAAGGACCGCCAGGTACCCAACGCGACGCTCGGGCTCGCGCACGATGTGGGGGGGACGGGCGCGACGAACGTCGTCCACCTCCTCGAGAGGGCGAACTAGGAGGGGTCGGATGTCGATCGCACGCTTCTGGCGCGAGACCCCGCGCCGCTACAACCTCGGCGGATCGAAGTGCACGAACTGCGGGACGATCTACTTCCCGCCCCGCCTCGTCTGCCCGGAGTGCCCGGCCCACCGGCAGTCGATCGAGAAGATGGTGCCGTTCCAGCTCTCGGGCGAGGGGGAGGTGCTCTCCTTCACGGTCGTCCACGAGCCCGCGGAGGGGTTCGAGATGCAGGTCCCGTACGTCCTCGCGCTGGTGAAGACGCGGGAGGGGCCGGTCCTCACCGGACAGGTCGTGGACGTCGTTCCGGAGGAGGTCGCGATC
>JASHYU010000196.1 GCA_030042855.1 Thermoplasmata archaeon | reverse complement strand
GTTGCCGTAGAACGTGCAGTCGTTCCAGCGCATGTCCGTGAAGTTGCTGTAGCCGTGGTCCCCCTGCGCGTTGGGGATCGACGCCCCCATGGCGTTCGGCGAGGCGGTGTTGCGCGAATCGATCGTCACGTTCTGGAAGAGCGTCCCGCCCCAGGATCCGCCCACGACCGGGTCGATCAGGAGGTGGCCCGAGACGTGGATGTTCTCGATGAGGCACCCGGAGGGCGGCGCCACCTCGAACGCGAGGAGGCCGATCGCCTGCATGTTCTCGACCGTGCAGTTGACGATGGAGCCGATATTGAGGAAGTTCGGTCCGCCGACGACCCACGGGTTGTACGTGAACGGGAGCGTGTTGTTATCGGCGGTCACATTGTCGACGACGTACCCGTAGGCCCGCGAGCTGTTCGAGAAGCTCTCGAGGTGAATCCCGTTCGGGATCGTGCTCGGCCCGTAGAATCCGGTGAGCGCGAGGTTCTCGTAGACGTGGTGGTACCCGCCGCTCGAGTCGAAGAGGAAGGAGCCGTCCCAGTCCTCCGAGGCGTTGTTCGCTTCGCCGCGCAGGGTGAGGTCGCACATCTCGAAGTTGTTGATCGGCGTTGGCCCGTCGACCCGGATGAAATCGACCACGGTGCCGTTCGTGACGGTGTCCTGGGTGTAGTTCCAGAGCCCGAGGAGCCCACCGGTGTTCGACTCGAAGTGGCCGACGGGGTCGGCCGGCATCGAGAGGATCGTGGTGCCGACGCCCTCGCCCTGGACGGAGACGTTGCTGTACCCCTTGAACACGAGCATCGAGGGCAGAACGAACGTCCCGGCCTCGAGCTGGATCGTCCCGCCGCCCTCGGCGCCGAGTTCATCGTAGTCGTTGAGCAACGTCGCCGTCAGGTTACCGGTGGACGGAGGCACGTCGATCACGTTCGCGCCTTGGGCGCAGCTCGAGGGAGCCCCCGACGCGCTCGCCGCGTGGCCGGGATCCCCCCGCGCCGCCGCACCGTTCGTCGGGGGCGTTCCGGACGAGCTGAGGACGACCCATCCGATCAGACCCGGCCCGACGACGGCCAGGACCAGGAGCGGGAGCCAAGTGCCCAAAAAACGACGATCGGCCATTCGGAAGAAGATATCCGACACGCATTGATGCGTATAAACCGCTTTAAGGACTTTGCGCTGACCGGAGGAGCCGACCACCGTCAGCGAAACGGATCCCACTCACGGCCGCGGTCCCAAAAACCGCTCCGGCGCGAGACGCGGTCCAGGATCGATCACGGTCGACCGCGCGTCGACTCGCAGGACAGCTTGCGAGCGCGTCCGAAGTTCCCGTGGCATCCTTTCCGGCCTTGACTCCGGACTACCTGGGCGACCACTTCGAGGTGGTCCGATCGGCGAAGTTCACGGCCGAATGCCCTCTCCCGATCGCGTGGTACGACGATCTCACGTTCGACGCAGTGGACGGGGTGAGCAGCCGACCCCGGCCGTCACGATCGTAACCCCGTGCCACCTGTCGAGGCACGAGCAGCTTGTCTTGCAACGGACGTGTCGCGCCCGGAGCGTGGCCTCCACGAGCTGTGCCGGTCCCCGTTCCTCCGGGCGAGCACCAGGGCGAGGCGAGTTCTCCCGCCATCCTGCCCCCAGGGCAGGTACCCGAGCGGCCCGCGCCCCGCGCCGTCGGGATGCGCCGTACTCCCACTGGTCCGGCTCCGGCCCTCGGTCCACCGATCGAGCTCTGCTCTTAAATGAGCATATGAATATGGATATGCATGCCATCGCGGAACATCGCCGTCCAAAAGTCGACGTATGATGCGCTCGTCCGGGAAAAGCGCGGCGCGGAGAGCTTCACTTCCGTGATCCGTCGGCTGCTCGAGCACCAGGCGGACCTCAGCGGTCTGTCCGGTGCCTGGGGGCGGGCCCGAGCTCGCGCGGATGACGCCGCCTTGCGTTCGCTGCGGGGCGGGGGACGGGGCCGCCGATGAAGGGCCTGGATACGTCGGTCCTCCTCGATTTGCTGCGGGGGGATCCCCAGGTCCGAGCCGCGATCCACCGTCTCCACGACATCGAGCTCGCCACCACCGAGGCGAACCTGCTCGAGCTGGCCCACCTCGCCGCCCGGGAGAAGACGGAGCGCCGGCGGCGGCGCGCAGCGCTCGAGCAACTGAGGAACCGGATCACCGTGCTGCCACTCGATGCCCGTTGCGGGGAGCGGACCCTTCGCCAGGTCAAGGACGGTCACCCCCTCCCGCCACCCCTCGTCTTGGGCATGCTGAGCGCCTTCGACTCGGCGGGATGCGACGAACTGTTCACCTCTGGGGACGCCGAGGGGTGGGGCAAGTGGGGCTTCAAGGTCACGCGTATCGGACACAAGGCGAGGCAGTAGCCATAGTATCGTTACTCATTTTCTTGAGACATCGTATCGACTTGGACGGGGCCCGAACGGTCTATCGGAGAACGTCGAAAGCGGCCCCCGGAGCCACTTTTGGTCCCCTGCTCCTGCGATTGACCGTTCCGGGCCAGATCCCCGACGGCCGGAGCACGGTCGAGCTATCAATGTATCACAACAACCGTTACTCGGAATAGGAAAATATGTCGCCGGAAGGCGCGCGACCGGTCCGATCTGGGAGTCGGTCTCTGAGGTGATGTCGTATTGCGTGGATTATACAACGTGGTCGAGCACGGGGACGAGGGATGACGATCCAACCGTCCAAAGGTGGGCCGGGATCAGGGGCCCAAGTTCGTCTTGCCACGATCCGGGGGGTTTGTAGGGTAAGCTCGCCTCCTCGCTCGCTCAGAACCATTAGCAGGCGGGGAAAGGCTAGAATGATCTCCGAGATCGCGCGATCGTCTTCGACGCCCGTATCGGCTTGCGGTTCAGGTCGGCAATCTCAGCAGGGCACCCGGAAGCCCGGTGCCTGGCACAGCGACATTCGAGGACGAGCTGGCCCGAGTCCTACCGGGCACATCTGGGTCCCGGCCCGAGTCGGACGGACGACCCCCGTCTCGGGGGGTAGGTCGGTGGCGGCCAGTCGACCTCGAACATTCATGGGACGACTCCGGTCTCGAACCGGCGACTAGCCACCCCGCCTCGAGCGCATGAGTAAGGATCGCCAGGCCGACCCGACCGTGATCGCCGCCCGAGCGCTCTCGGGTCGGCGGACGATGTTCCCTGACGCGGGCCCCGAGGCCGTCTATCGGGGGTAGCGACGCAGGTCCCCGAGGGCCGTAGTATTGACTTCTGAGTATCTGGAAAAGCGCAACCGTGGATTCGTAGACAACCAGGAGATGGGATCGAGAGCGTCGCCCCTAGACGATGGGGCTGAGAACCGGCCCACGGACGTTGCACTACCGTGTCCGGAGGAAGTTGGCATGCGCCCTCGAGAAATGTGTGCATATTCATATGCATATATATCTCAAAACCACGGACTCCGGTCGCGCAGGGTCGTCGCAGGGCAAGCCCATCGCCACCCGCAGGTCGCGAAGTGGGATCACCGAGAAGCGACCCGCAGTACGTCGGAGGAACGAAGTCTCCGCCGAAACGCGCCGGGAAATCGCCGAATCGACTGAACAACTGCGTACGGACCGATATCTAGTCCGTGATTGGACTTGCCGTAGGACCGCGGGCGACCGTGCGATTGACGAATCGGCCGGACGCAGGCCTTTTACTTGGACCCGTTCTCCGAGACGTTGGAGGTCCACGCTCTCGCCCCGCACCGACCATGATGGCAGCTAACGGCAAGAAGATCTGGATGGACGGAGAGTTGGTCAACTTCGCCGACGCCCACGTGCACGTGCTGAGCCACACGCTGCACTATGGGGTCGGACTCTTCGAGGGGATCCGCGCCTATCCCCTCAAGGGAGGCGGCGTCGGCGTCTTCCGGCTGAAGGAGCATGTCCAACGCTTGATCACTTCGGCGAGATTCTACCACATGCCGATCCCCTATTCGGCAGCCGAGATCGAGGAGGCGATCCTCCAGACCCAAGCAGCGAACGACATCGCGCCGTCGTACATCCGCCCGCTGGTCTACCGGGGCGAGCCCGCGCTGGGAGTGAAGAACCTCGCCGGCAAGATCTCCCTCGCGATCGC
>JASHYU010000195.1 GCA_030042855.1 Thermoplasmata archaeon | reverse complement strand
TGGCGCGGCCCGCCGGAGGGGAGATCAGGGTCGGAGAACTGGCCCGCTCACGCACCGATCTCCGCGAATCTTTCGCTGCTCGACCGTGGAACCCTCGCGGCCCTGGACGCCCAGGGCGCCGGGCGACCCGCGTCGGTGCTCGTCCGCGACCCGTTCGCCGGCGGCCGGCTCGACGGGAGCCGCTTCTCGGGCCCGCTGATCGAACGAGGGCCGACGACGCCTCCGCTCGACCTTCGAGCGCTGCACGCCGAGTTCGACCCGGTCGTCCAGCTCGCGCCGCTGACCCGGGACCGACGGCGAACGCTGGCGCAGGGCGCTCTCCAGTACCTTGTCTCCCGGGCCTGGACCGCGGTGGTCTTCGTCCCCGTGCCTTCGGTCGATCGCTGGGCCGAATTCCTGGGCGCTCTCACGGCTCCCCCGATACCGGAGGAGGCGCTCCGGTCCGTTGGCCTCGGCACCCTCCGCGACGGCGACACCCGTGACGTGCCGCGGCCCTCGGACTAAAGTACCCGGCGGGGGGATGACGGTCATGCTCGCCGTGGGAGAACAGGCGCCCGATTTCACCGGTGCGACGGCCGATGGGAGCTCCCTTTCCCTGTCGTCGCTGCGGGGTCGGCCGGTCGTCCTCTACTTCTATCCGAAGGCGAACACGGCCGGCTGTACGCTCGAGGCGCGTGGATTCACCGAGCACTACCCCGAATTCCAACGCGCGGGGGTCGCGGTGATCGGGGTGAGCGTCGACTCGGTGGACGCGCAGAAGAGCTTCGTGGACAAGTGCTCGATCCCGTTCCCGCTCGTCGCGGACCATGACCGGTCGATCGCGCGCCGGTACGGGGTGCTCGGCCTGCTGGGCGTAGCGAAACGGGTCACGTTCTTCCTCGACACGAACGGTCGGGTGAGCGACCGGGTGGAGGGCATGCTGCCGGGGCCCCACGTTCGCCGGGCCCTCGACCGGATTCAGGCCCCGTCGTCCTAGACGGGACGGACCCTGGCGGGCGGTCGGCCGGCCGACCGCGACCTCCACGAAGCTTTCTAAGTATTCGCCGGGTGGGCCGACCGTGCCACCCGCGAGGATCCGATCCGTCGAGCCCATCGAGGTCGCGGCGCCAGCGGGCGAGTCGTCCTCGCCCTGGAGCTCGACGGTCCTCCTCGTCCGCGTGACCACCTCGACCGGCGCGGTCGGTTGGGGCGAGGCGCCGACGACGCTCATGACCCATCCGGTGCGCGAGAGCATTCGGGAGGTGGCCCGCTTCTACGAAGGGGCGCTGCTCGCCGAGCACGCGGCCTGCCTTCGGCGGTTCGAGGTCTACTCGTTCTACCGCTCGCGTTCGATGGAGGCGACCAGCGCGCTCTCGGCGGTCGACATCGCCTGCCACGACCTCCTCGGCCGCGAGCTCGGCGCACCGGTCGCGGCGCTGCTCGGAGGTGCGATCCGATCCCGGGTCCGAGCGTATTCGAACGGCTGGTACTCGGACTGCTTCGAACCGGTGGAGTTCGCGGACCAGGCGAAGGCGATGGTGCGCCGCGGGTTCCGCGCGCTCAAGTTCGACCCGTTCGGCGACGCCTACCGCTCGTTATCCGAGCCCGCGCTCGCCGCCGCGGTCGCCCGCGTTCGGTCGGTGCGGGAAGCCGTGGGAGACGCGGTCGACCTCCTGATCGAGTGCCACGGGCGTTTCCTACCGGAGGCGGCCGTCCGGGCCGGCCGGGCGCTCGACGAGCTCCGCCCCCGGTTCCTGGAGGAACCGGTCCTCCCGGAACTCTGCGACGCGCTCGCGGAGTTCCGCCGGAAGGTCCGGACCCCGGTCGCGCTTGGCGAGCGGCTGCTCACCGCGGCGGATTTCGAGAGCTTCCTTGCGCGGGGCCTCGTCGACATCCTCCAGCCCGACATCACCAACTCCGGCGGATTCACCTACGGCCGGGAGATCGCTGGAGTCGCGTCCGCACGGGGCGCGCCCGTCGCCTACCACAACGCGTTCGGGCCGGTGCAGACCGCGGCGACGCTCCAGATGGACGCGGTCCTTCCCACCTTCTTCCTGCAGGAGAGCTTCGAGGCGAGCTGGCCGGCGTGGAAGCGCGCGCTCGTCCGCGGCTACTCGATCGATCGGGGGGAGTTCCCGATCCCGTCGGGGCCGGGGCTCGGCATCGAGGTGGACGAGCGCGCGGTCGAGCGCTACCGTTCCGAGTCGATCGAGCCGATCGGCCCCGAACCCCCGTGGGTGATCGCCGGCACGTGGGCGCGCCGCCCACCGATCCCTCCGCTCCCGAAGGCTCCGACGCGGGCCCGGTCCTCCCGACGGCACGCCGGATCGTAGCGCACCCCGGAGCGCAGGAAGAGCCGCCGGAGAGGATTGAACTCCCGACCTGCTGATTACAAATCAGCCGCTCTACCGACTGAGCTACGGCGGCACCTTCCGCCGCTGTGCCTTCCGACTGTAATAGACCTGCGCTCGAGCGAGCCCTCGGAAGAAGAGTATACCAGGCGTCGTTGCTCGATCCCGGCGGAGATCTCCCCCGGACCGGACCCCCCCCGCCTCTCACCGCCGAGCGCCCCGGCGCTGGGCCGGCCCGAGGGCGAATCCCTCCACCTCGGCGCGCGACCCGAGCGCCTCCCGAATCCGTTGGCCGCGCTTCCATCGACCCGCGCGTGCGGGAGCCGCGGTCCGCCCGGACAGGAGGCCCGTCCTCCTCTCGGTGGGGGCCGTTGGGACCTCTCGTCAAGCCGGTTTCACTTCGAGGATATCCGTCCATCGGGCGCCGGTACGACTGAGGTTTCTGTGGTCGCACTCGAGTCGCCGGGCCCGCGGGTCCGGCCCGGGAGGAGGGCGCAACGCGGCCTGTCGCCGACGGTCGCGCTCGTCGTGCTAGTGGTCGTCGTGATGGTCGTGGCCGGCGCCGGGTACGTGAGCTTCCAGTCGGCGACTCCGAGCCGCCACGGAAGCGCGGTCTGCTCGCCGGCCAACGCCTGCGCGCCGACGGCCAACGACGTGGATGTGTTCGTGTCGCAGGAGCCGAGCTACGGCCAGGCGTACTCCCAGATCTACGCCAACGAGACGTTCTCGGCCACCGTGAACCCGACGGGAAGCGAGACCGTGCAGTCGTTCGCCGTGTCGTGGGGTGACGGGAGCTCGAGCCGCTCGTCGAGCCCGATCCTGACCCATGCGTACGCCAGCGCGGGCCTCTACGTGATCGCGGGTTCCGTGACCGACA
Source organism: Thermoplasmata archaeon (assembly GCA_030042855.1). Next base: position 192 of record JASHYU010000195.1, on the reverse strand, counting down.
CGGCCGGCGGTGTCCACACCGGGACGTCGGGCCTCTTCCCCATGGACGTGAACCTGTCGTTCGCCGACGTCGAGTCCGGTCGGTTCCCGTCGATCGCCACGACGTTCTCGAACGGCACCTCGGGCGGCTCCGAGCCGTGGGTCGCCGCGGGGACCACGGTCTCGGTCAGTGGGTCGTACCTCGGCCTTCCCT
>JASHYU010000194.1 GCA_030042855.1 Thermoplasmata archaeon | reverse complement strand
GAGGCGGACCACCTCGCCGACCGCATCGCGATCCTCGACCGGGGGACGATCGTCACGACCGGAACCCCCGCGGAGCTTAAGGAGCGGCTGGGGGGAGACGGGGTTCGGCTCCGCCCCGCGCGCCCGGCCGCGGGGATCGTGGGCGTGCTCGAGTCAGTGCGGGGCGTCGTCGCGGTCGAGCCGGCGGCCCGCGACGGCTCCTACCGCGTCCGCGTGGCCCAGAGCGCCTCGATCGTGCCCGCGATCGTGCGGGCCTGCGACACGGCGGGGATCGACCTCGCCGCGATCTCGACGCACCCGCCCAGCCTGGACGACGTGTTCCGCACGGCGACCGGCCGCGAGTACCGGGACGCGGGAGAGTCCGGGGAGAACGGGACCCTCCGCGCCGCCGCGGGAGGCCGGTGATGCTGCGCGAGTTCCGCAGCGTCGTCCGGCGCGAGTACCTGCGCTGGGTCCGCGTGCCGATCTGGGTCGCGTCGTTCTTCGTCGTGCCGATCCTCTACCTGGCGCTCTTCGGCCAGGCGTTCAACCTGGACGCCCTCTTCCCGAGCGGCGCCGCCGGCGAGCTCTCCGTCCGCCGGGCGCTCCTCGGCGCGCCGAACTACTTCTCCTACTTCGCGGTGGGCATGGCCGGCTTCGTCACCCTCACGGCGTCGCTCTACGCCGGGACCGGGGTGCTCTTCGACAAGCAGCTCGGCATCCACCAGCGCACGATCGCGACCCCGGCCCCCCGGACGGCCCTCTTCGCCGGCACGCTCGCGTTCCGCGCCTTCATGGCCGCGTGGCCGGCGTTCCTCTCGCTCGGCATCGCGCTCCTCTTCGCCCGCATCCCCGGCCTCGTCGGGCTCTCGGTCCGCGCGTCCGTGACCCCCCTCGGCGTCGGGGAGATCGTCCTCGCCGAGGGACTGCTCGCGCTGATGTTCACCGCGCTGTTCCTCTCGTTCGGCTACGTGCTCGACCGGAACGAGGCGTACTTCGGCCTCACGAGCCTCCTCAACCTCCCCCTCCTCTTCACGTCGAACGTCCTGTTCCCGCAGTCGACCATGCCGGCCTGGCTCCAGGAGGTGACCGCGTACAACCCGGCGTCGCTCGCGGTGAACGTGATGCGGGAGAACCTGTTCGCGACCTCGGGCTACCCGTACCCGCCCGCGATCTACCTGATCGGGCTCCTCGGCTGGGCGGTCGGGCTGATCGGGATCGCCCTCGCCCTGTCCGCGCGGGCCCTCGGGACCCGCTAGGGCGCGGGCGCGGAACGCGGCCGAGGCCGCGCGCGGCATACCCTTAATTCGGCCGCGCCGTCCCCGGCCGCGATGCCGCGAGCGACCGCCCATCGACGGCCGTCCAGGTCAGCGGCGCCGGCGCGCGCCGGCGCGCGGGAGGCTCCACCGGTGACGCTGCGCACCCAGCGCGTCGATCTCGTCGAGGATCCCCACGCCCACGTCGTCTGCCGGGTCTGCGGGCGCATCCAGCGGATGGAGCTCACCGAGCTCGACCGCCACCTCCTCACCGAACTCGCGATGCGCCACCCGGACGGCTGGAGCGTCGACGGGATCGCGTTCAGCCTGACCGGGGCGTGCCAGCGATGCCGGGAAGGTCCCTCCTCCCGGTGAGGCGGGAGCGGCCCCCGGCCCGGCGATGAGCGGCTTCGTCACGGCGCCGCGCATCGCGTGGGGGCCCGGGGCGATCGAGCAGCTGAGCGGTCTCGGGGCTCGTCGGGCGCTCGTGCTCGTCGACCCCGGGGTCGCCCGGGCCTCCGGCCACCGCCGCGTGGTCGAGGAGCTCGCGAAGTCCGACACGGTCGTCGAGCTCGGGCCCGATCTCGCGGAGCCGGACCGGGTCGCTTCCGCGCGCACGCTCGGGCAGCGGGCGCGGGAATTGGGCGTCGACTGGATCGTCGGGGTCGGCGGGGGTCGCACCCTCGACGCGGCGAAGGCGGCCCGTCTCCTCGCCGTGCGGCCCGAGCTCGACCTCGGGTCCGCGGTGTCCCTGGTCGAGCTCCCCGAACCGGCGACCGTCCGACTCGCCGCCGTGCCGACGACCGCCGGCAGCGGCAGCGACGCGAGCTGGTCCGCCGACCTCTGGACGGACGGCGGCGCGCCGATCGAGGTGGCGCACCGGGGGCTCGTGCCGGAATGGTCGTTCGTCGATCCCTCCCTGATCGCGGGCCTCTCGCCCGAGCTCCGGCTCGAGGGGGCGCTCGAGACGCTCGCGCAGGCGGCCGAGGCGTACCTGTCGGCCTGGGCGAACCCGTACTCCGACGCGCTCGCCCTCGGCGCCGTCGGGACCGTGCTCGAGCGGCTGCCCCACGCCCTGCGCTGGAGCGACGACCCCGACGCGGGGGCCGCGCTACACTACGCCGCGACCGCGGCCGGGCTGGCCGCGTCGAACAGCCAGCGGGGGCTCGCGCACGCCCTCGCGCGGGCCCTCGAACCGGCGACCCGCCTCGGGTACGCCCGGCTCCTCGGGATCGTCCTGCCGACCGTCCTCGAGTTCGACTCTCCGTCGGCGCGCGAGCGGAGCGAGCGGCTCGCCCTCGCGACCCCGCCCCCCGAGACGGGCGGGCGCGCCGCGCTGTCCGTCCAGCTGCGGCGGCTCTACGAGCGGTTCAGCTTCCCCGTCTCGCTGCGGGCGGCGGGGGTCCCG
>JASHYU010000193.1 GCA_030042855.1 Thermoplasmata archaeon | reverse complement strand
TCCACCCGATGACCCGGGCCCGCTTCCGCGCCGTCGAGGCGAGCGCCGAGCGCCTCGAGCTCGGCGAGCTCGACTTCGCCCTCGCCGAGTCGATCCGCGACCACCTGACGCTCGTCTACGCCATCGAGACCGGCCACCCGCTCGTGGCCGGACGGCACCGCGCGCGTCCGGTCCGTCTCGAGCGCCGGCTCTACGATCGCTTGCGCGAGGTCTCCGAGCGCGCGCTCAAGACGACCAGCTTCCCCAAGTTCTCGCCCCGGCTCAAGCTCCGGGCCGTGCGGCTGGCCGCGGCGGCGGCCCTCTTGCGCTACTTCGAGTCGCCGGCCGCACCGGCGCTCGCGATCTCGGACCTCGAGATCGATCTCGCCTGCCGCTTCTACGAGGAGGAGATCCGTGCCCGCGAAGGGCGACACGGTCGAGCCGCGAGCTAGGCGCGGGTCGGCGCCGCGCTTCCGTCGGCCGGCGGCGGACATCGTCCAGCGGGCCGCCCGCCGCGTCGTGCGGGGGGGCAAGGCGTCGTTCCCTTCCCAGGCCGCGTTCCGGGCCGCGCTGATCGCCCAGATGCGGCGGGACGAACCGCTCGCGACCATCGGCGGGGGCCGGCTGCGTCGGCTCTTGATCGGAGTCGCCGGCGTGCGGATCCAGGTGCACTACACCGAGCGGCACGACCTTCGCCCCCTCGAGCGCTGTCCGGTCTGCGGCGCGGAGCTCCAGCCGATCCACAACCGAACGCTCACCGGCGGGACGGTCGCGATCGGCCAGCGGTGTCGCCGCTGCGAGTACTGGACCCACGCCGCGCGTCGCGTGCCGGTCCGCTACACCTTCTCGCAGGCCGGCATCGATGGCCACGCGGTCCGTCGGGCGCCCGGACCCTAGGTCGATCGCGGGACCTCAGGCCTCGTACTCGACCCGGACGAGGTGGTTCCCCGTCAGGTCGACGGACCCGTGACGCGGGTGAGGGGTCAACCCGGCGGCGGGGGCGATCGAGAAGGTGTGCTCGCCCGCGGGAGCGTAGACGACCTGGATCGGCCGGGTCGTCGTGTGGACGTGACCGTCGACCGTCACCGACCAGGGCGTGCCGGACGCCAGGCCGGACTCTTCGAAGACGAGCGCATAGAACCCCGATCCCGGCAGGGGGACCGGGTGGCGGTCCCCGCCCCCGACGATCAATCCCCCGTCGGTGTACGGGAGCGAGCCGTTCCAAGTCGACCAGACGTTCCCCCCCTGGAACGGGGCGCCGACGACGCTCCCCGTGAGGGCGAACCCGTTCGCCATCCGGACGTAGCTCGCCGGCTCGAGCGCGATGTTCCACGAGTTCGAGTAGACCGCGGCGACGGAGGAGTAGTCCTGGTAGCCAAGGTCGTTGTCGAAGACGTAGGACAGGAAGGGGTTCTGCGGCGGGCTATACGCGCCGATCGGCGTCGCGAAGAGATTGTTGTAGATCGTGTTGCCCGAGCTGAACACCCCGAGACCGCCGACCGCCGGCGGCCCGGTGTAGGTCGTGTTGAAGGCGAGGACGACGTAGAGCGACGCGTTGTACACCGCGTTCTGGACGAGCGGGTTCGACCGGAACGTGTTGCCGAAGACCGTGTTGTCCTCGCGCGACGCGTTGCCGAACGGGTCGACGATCGCCATCGCGCTCCCCATCGACGAGAAGGCGTCGTGCGCGACGAGCGTGTGCGAGTCGTTCGAGAGGAACAAGGACGCCATCAAGAACCCGGTCAGGAACGCCGGGAACCAGCCGCTGATCTCGGGCGCGCCCACGATCGAGATGTTCGAGGAGTCGTAGACCTCGAAGGGGAGATAGTTCGAGTGCGGCACGACGAGGCCCCAATTGTCGGCCAGGGCCGCGACCTCGCTCGCGGTGTACCGGATGTACAGGTCGGGCGGGTCCTGGATCACGACGTGGGCGGTCACCCCGCTCAGCAGGAGCCCGGGATAGAGCGGTTCGGTGAACAGGTCGAAGACCCCAAAGAGCGAGCTGATCGGTTCGTACTGCTCGTAGCTGATCACGTACGGGTCCGCGAGGCTGCCGTCGCCGGAGTGGGCGATCGCGGCCACTTGCCCATTGCCAAACGCGATGATCGGAACGTACAGTCCGAGGGCAGGGTCCGGAGCGAGATCGATCGAATTCGTCGCGTGCGCTACGAGGTCGCCGTACTGAGGTGCGTAGTCGTTGGCGAGCCCGAGCATCGCGTAGGTCTCCCCCGGTCCGGTCGGGAGCCAGAACTTCATCGTCGGTCCCGTCGCCAGTGCCCACGCCGCGGTGTCGTTGTGGAAGCCGTCGTTGACCGTCCCGGACTGCGGCGAGACCCACACGAGCGTCGACGCGGGAGCGGCGCGGACGGCGAACGGTTCGTCGTGAATGTTCGAGGCGGTGGCGTTCCAGAGACCGTAGATGAACTCGGGACCGCTCGTGAGGTAGGCGATCCCCTGCTCGGCGCTCGCGGAGGTGAAGTGCGCGTCGACCCCCTCGACGCTCTCGCCGGTGTCCTCGGTCGTCGTGAACGCCGCGGGCACCGGCGCATACTGGTCCGTCGTCGGATCGAGGTAGAGCAGCTGCGCCGTCGCATTCAGGGAGCGGACGACGGAGCTGAACCCGTCGCTCGGACCGCAGATCGCGATCTCGGCATCGTTCGGGAGCCCGATCCCGGACGGTTGCGATCCGCTGATGAGGAACGAGGCCGGTGGCGCGCGGTACCCCTTCCGCTGGTCGGCGGTCGAGTTGAAGATGATCCAGTCGAACGAACCCCGGTTGATCGACGTTCCGAAGTTCTCCGAGCCGAGGGTGATGTTGTACTGGGAGGAGAGCGTGTAGTTGAAGAAGAGCGCGTTCCGGCCATCGAGGTTCGTCGCGTTCAGGTAGAGCCGGATCGTGAACGGCATGCGGACGGTGAACGCGGGCGGCTTGAGGGGGACCTGATGGACGTACACTCCGCCGAACAGGTAGCCCCCGGGCGAGTTCTCGTAAATGTCGTTCTGGTAGAGCGACACCGGCGGCCCGGTGAAGTTCCAACCGTCCGTGAGCAGCTGCAGCTGATCACCGGTCACCGAGTAGAAGATGACGTTCTGCGCCCAGATCTGGTAGACCGACTTCCCAAACAGCGTGACGTTGTTGAGGACCGCGTTTTCCTGGACGGTGATCGCGTCGGAGGCGTTGGTCATGACCGGGAGCAGCGACATGTTGTCGATCGTCACGGTCCCGTCGAGGGAGGTCGTCCGGTACGCGTACGGCTCGAGTTCCCCCGCCGAGGTCGTTCGGAACCCGAGATCGTTCACGCCGATCGACGTCGGGCCCGGCGAGACCTGACCTGCCGCGATGTTCGCCGGCACCTCGAGGGATCCCTCCTTCACCGTCGAGTACCCGATGTTCGGTTCGAGCCCGAGGGACGCCGGAAGGCCGGTGGACTGCTCGAGGCTGCGGGCCCGTTCGGTGACCACCGCAGAAACGGTGGAGCTGAGGGCCGCATGCGCGGTGGAGGCCGTGGCGTCAGGGGAGTCGAGGGAACTCGGGGCGGCCGACGAAGGAGAGCCCCTTCCGATGGACCCGGTCGCCCCGGCCACGGTCGAACCCACCAGGGCGATCAGAACGGCTCCCACCAGTAGGCCACGAAGCACGACCTTCTTCCGCATCGTTGGCACCCCGAATCCGACGACGCGACGAATAACTCAGCCCCATAAATACCGCGAAGACCGCGAGCCGAGCGGCTTGATCGTCGGTGGGGCCGACGGCTCGAGCTAGGAATTCCCGAGTTCAATCTTCCTTCCAGATCGAGCTTCCCGCTTCGGCCGGCGGGACGTACGGGCTGGGCGAGGACGGAGGGCGGCGACGAGCTCGGCCGGCGACGTACAGGACGACGAGCGCCGCTGTCGCGCCGATCAGGAGACCGAAGAATATCCCGAGCTCGAGATCGCTCGCCGATCCCGAGCTGGAACTAGCCACCGACGAGCTCGACGAGATGGTCAAGGGGAGCGACTCCGACACGCGGCCGCCCACGGAATCGACGACGGTGGCGTTGATCGTGTACGAGCCCGGCACGGCGTACGCGTGTTCCACGGAGGTGCCGTAGGCGATCGATCCGTCGCCGAACGACCAGGTGACGTTGTAGGGCCCCGTCCCACCGGTGATCGCAGCGGTGAAAGGCACCTCGGAGCCGGCGGATGGGTGAGTCGTGGAGCCGGCCACTCCGACCGAGAAGGTTCCCGAGAGCGCGGGTGCAACCACGAT
>JASHYU010000021.1 GCA_030042855.1 Thermoplasmata archaeon | reverse complement strand
ACCACGCGGGCGGCATCGCCGAGTTCGTCGCCGACCTGAACCGGGGGTCGGCCGTGCTCTTCCCGGATCCGATCGCGCTGCACGCCAAACGGGACACGACCGATATCGAGCTCGCGCTCCAGTACAACGATGGCTACAACGAGACCTCGCTCGCCTTCGTGAACAACATCCACACGATCGACGGCGGGACCCACGTGATCGGGTTCCGCGCCGCGCTCACGCGCACGCTGAACGACTATGCGCGCACCCGCGGGTTCATCAAGGGCGACAAGGAGAGCCTCACCGGCGAGGACGTCCGCGAGGGGCTCACGAGCGTCTTGTCGGTGAAGGTCCTCGAGCCGCAGTTCGAGGGCCAGACGAAGGCGAAGCTCGGGAACTCCGAGGTCAAAGGCCAGGTCGAGAGCGCGGTCAACGAGAAGCTCGCCGAGTACTTCGAGGAGCACCCCGCGGTCGCGCAGAACCTGATCGCGAAGGCCGTGCAGGCGGCCCAGGCGCGCGAGGCGGCCCGGAAGGCCCGCGAGCTCACGCGGCGCAAGGGGTTGCTCGAGGGCGGGGGACTTCCCGGGAAGCTCGCCGACTGCCACTCGCGCGACCCCGCCGAGTGCGAGCTCTTCCTCGTGGAGGGGGACAGTGCCGGCGGGACGGCGAAGCAGGGCCGGGACCGCGAGTTCCAGGCGATCCTCCCGCTGCGCGGCAAGATCCTCAACGTCGAGAAGGCGCGGCTCGACAAGATGCTCCAGAACGACGCGATCCGTGCCCTGATCACGGCGGTCGGGATCGGGATCGGGGACGATCAGGACCTGAGCCGTCTCCGCTACCACAAGATCATCCTGATGACCGACGCGGACGTCGACGGCTCGCACATCCGCACGCTCCTGCTCACGCTCTTCTACCGCAAGATGCCCCAGCTGATCACCGACGGGCGGGTCTACATCGCCCAGGCCCCGCTCTACCGGCTCCAGAAGGGCCAGAAGATCCTGTACGCCTACACGGACGAGGAGCGGGACCGGGCGCTCGCCGACCTCGGCGGCTCGAAGGGCGTCACGATCCAGCGGTACAAGGGGCTCGGCGAGATGAACGCCGAGCAGCTCGCGGAGACGACGATGCGCCCGGGAGCGCGGACGCTCCTCAAGGTCACGATCGAGGACGCGGGCCGGGCGAACGAGCTCTGCCAGGTGCTGATGGGCGAGGAAGTCGAGCCGCGCCGTGTCTACATCCAGCAGCACGCGGTCGAGGTCGCGAACCTCGACATCTAGTCCGGGCGCGGGCCGGTCCCCGTCGACCGAGTAAGACCCTTTAATCGCCGGCCGGCTGGCCCGCCCGATGTCCTCCCCCGCGGGTCCGCTCGTGGTGACGGACGCGCTCCTCGTGACCCAGGACGCGACGCGCCGGGTCGTCCGGGGCGACCTGCGCGTGGAGGACGGGCGCTTCACGCACGTTGGGCCCTCGGCGTCGCGGACCGGAGCCGAGGTGCTGGACGGGCACCGGTTCGCCGCCGTGCCCGGGTTCATCAACGCCCACACGCACGTCGCGATGGCTCCGCTCCGCGGGATCGCGGACGACCGCGAGCTCGCGGGGTTCCTCGAGGTCCTCTTCGCCGTCGACGCGCAACGGACGGAACGGGACGTGGAGGCCGGCGCTCGCGCCGGGATCGCGGAGATGCTGCTCTCGGGCACGACCTCGTTCCTCGACCTCTACTACCACGAGGACGCCGTCGCCCGGGCCGTCGAGGCGCTCGGGATCCGTGGGTTCCTCGGCTGGGCCGTGCTCGATCCCGAGCGCACGACGCAGTCCGGGCGACCGATCGACAACGCCCGCGCGTTCATCGGACGCTGGAAGGGCCGCGCGCGGATCGAGCCGCTCGTCGCGCCCCAGGGGGTGTACGTCTGCGGCCGCGAGACCTGGCTCGCCGCCAAGGACCTCGCCGAGTCCACCGGCACGTTCTGCCATTACCACCTCTCGGAGACCCGACGGGAGGTCCACGAGCACGAGGCGAAGACCGGCCGGCGGCCGGTCGTCTGGCTCGAGGAGATCGGCTTCCTGTCGACCCGCTCGGTCGCCGCCCACGCGGTGTGGCTGACCGGGCAGGAGATCGAGCTGCTCGCCCGCCGCGGGGTCGGAATCGCGCACTGTCCCGCGTCGAACCTGAAGCTCGCGAGCGGCGGGGTCGCCCCCGTCGTCGAGCTCCGCGCCGCCGGAGCCGTCGTCGGCCTCGGTACCGACTCCGTCGCGAGCAACAACTCGCTGTCGATGCTGCGCGAGATGCACCTCGCGGGCCTCGTGCAGAAGAACCAGCGCTGGGACGCGACCGTCCTCGCCGCCCAGGAGCTCCTCGATCTGGCCACCGTCGACGGAGCGCGCCTCCTGGGGCGGAGCGACCTCGGTTCGATCGAGGTGGGGAAGCGGGCCGATTTCTCGCTCGTTCGCCTCGACCATCCAACGCTGCTGCCCGCGCGCCCGGAAGCGATCGTCTCGCACCTGGCCTACGCCGCGTCGGAGGAGGCGATCGACTCGGTCTTCGTCGAGGGCTGCGCGGTCGTGCGGGGCCGGGAACTCCGGACGGCGGACTGGGCCCAGGTCCGCGGCGACGCCGAGGCGGCCGCCGAGAGCCTCTGGGCCTCGCGCCGCCCGTGAGCGCCGCGGGAGCGGCCTAGGGCCCGGCGAGCTCCCGGTCGAGCTCGGCGGCGAGCGCCCCGGCGAGGTCGTCCGGCGGGTCGGCGATCCCGAGCTCCCGGAGCGACGTCAGTCGATCGAGCCCGCCGAGCCTCGGCAGGTGGAACACCCGTCCGAGCGCTGCCGGGTCGACCGAGCGGGGGAGCACGCCGTGATGAAGGAGGGCCGTCCCACTGACGTGTTGGGCCGCGCCGCCCAGGACCCGGTCGTCCACCCATAGCGCGGACCCTCGGGGGCCGAGCAGACAGTACGCGTCGCTCAGGCCGGGCGCGGGGGCCCACCGGGCCGTCACCCCGAGGTCGGCCAGGAACCGGACGACCGCCCGCCCGAGGCGGTCGTACTTCCGGGCGTAGTCGTTCCCGACGCGGGCGTCGGTTCGGGAAAGGACGATCGTCCAGGTCAGATCGCCCGGCGCGTGCGCCACGGCGGTGCCGCCCGAGCTCCGCCGGACGACGGCCCATCCCTGCGCGCGAGCCCGCGCGAGGTAGGTCGCGTCTGGGCGGACGCCGATCCCCACCGACAGGGCCCGGTCGGCGAGGACGGCGACCCGACCGGCCCGGACCCCGCGACGTAGGAGCGCCTCGTCCGCGCGCGCGTTCTCGGCGCACGCGATCGCCCGATCGACCGTGGTCAGCGGCTGGGTCGGATCCTCCGAGCGAGCGACCGTTCGAGCCATCGTGCACGCCGCCGACCACCCCCGGGACCCCCTCGCCATCTTATGAAGTCGGTCCGGGTGTACGGAGCATGGCCGAACTCCAGACGTTCCGCCTTCACGCCGGCGACCCCGCTCCCGACTTCTCGTTGCCCGGCGTCGACGGCAAGACGTACCGCCTCGTCGACTATGCTCAGGACCCGTTCCTCGTCGTCGCGTTCTGGTGCAATCACTGCCCCTACGTCCAAGCGTGGGAGGGGCGGATGATCGAGCTCGGCCGGACGTACCAGCCGAAGGGAGTGAAGTTCGTGCTCATCAACTCGAACGACGCCCGCGCCTATCCGGAGGACAGCCTCCCCTCGATGGCCCGGCGGGCCCA
>JASHYU010000192.1 GCA_030042855.1 Thermoplasmata archaeon | reverse complement strand
CCGCGAGCGCCCGCGCCACGCTCGAGGACCTCCTCGCGTGCCTCCAGGCGGCCGAGCGATCGGCGCGGGCCGACGACGCCGCGTCGGAGCCGACCGACCGGACGGCCGCTAAGTAGCGGGGGCGGCTCGGTCCTCCGTGCCGGCGAGCCCCGCGACCGGGCCGGCGCGACCCGCGGGCCCGGCGTCCCTCCCACGGTACGCGCTCGGGGTCGCGATCACGGTGTTCGTGATCCTGAGCCAGTACTTCGTCCCGCAGACGGTGCCGGCGGCGCAGGCGCTCTACTACAATCTGCCGGGCGACCTCTTCGTCGTCTACGGCGTGCCGGTCATCGCGTTCGCCCTGCTCGTGGGCGGGCGCCCGCTCCGCAACTGGGACACGCACCGGGAGCTCGCCGCCGTCCAGGGGCTCCGGTGGTACGGACTCATGAGCGCGCTCGCGCTCGTCATCGTGATCGGGCTGGCCGTCGTCTACGAGTTCGTCGATCCCTCGGCCCTCGGGCTCCTCAACAAGCCGAACCCGGCGCTCGAACAGGCGAAGGGGAATCCGTGGTTCTGGGTCGGCTTCTCGTTCATCGTCGGCGCGTTCGAGGAGACGATCTTCCGGGGCTGGATCTTCGGCTACTGGAGGGACCGGCCGGGCTCCTGGCTCGGGCCCGCGACGTGGACGAGCGCGGTCTTCGCCGGCGTGCACCTCTACTACGGCACGACGTATGGGCTCGCCTACCCCTTGATCTTCCCGACACTCTACCTGCTCGGCTTCGCGCTCGCCGCGACGTACCGCTTCTCGGGCGGGAACCTAGTCGTGCCCGCGCTCCTGCACGGGGCGAACGACGCGACGGCCTTCCTGACGCTGGTCTCGGTCGAGCTCGGCGTCGTGCTCCACTACCTGGTCATCCTGATCGGCCTCGTCATCGCCGGGCTCGTCTACGCCCAGGGATCGGCCGCCCCCGCGTCGGTCACGGTCCCTCCCCCCTGGCCGGACGGCCCTCCCGGGCCCGGGCCGCCGGCCGGGGCGACCTAGCTCGACGGCGAGAGGATGAGCTCGATCCAGAGTCCGTCCGGCCCTTCGTAGAACGCCACGGCGACCTTTCCGCGGTACCGGATCTCGTCGACCTTCCGGGCCCCGGCGGCGACGAGCCGACGCCCGACCTGCTCGAGATCGTTCACGCGGAAGCCCAAATGGTCGAGCCCTTCCCCGGCGACGAACGGCGTGGCGTACCGCGAGCTCGGGGGATACCAGTTGAGCTCCAGGAACTGGCGGGAGACCCGGTCCATGAACAGGACCCACACCCCGCCGTGGTTCATCCGGCCGCGGCGGACCTCCTCGAGGCCGAGACCCCTCGTCACGAACCTCGTCGCGCGGGCGAGGTGCGTGACGCGAAGGCCGACGTAGTCGAGATACATTCCGAACCTCGGGCGGGGGATGAGCCCGCGCCCTTCAAGTAGGAGCCCCCCGACCGCGGGCGTCAGAATCATCTGGCCCACGCGCGTCCCGCGCACCGATGGACAGGACCGACGAGGAGCTCCGCCGGGTGCTGACGGCCGCGCGGACGATCGCGGTCGTCGGGCTCTCCGACCAGCCCGAGCGGGACTCGAACCAGGTCGCGCGGTACCTCCAAGGCCAGGGCTATCGGGTCATTCCGGTGAACCCGAGGGTCTCCAGGGCCCTAGGCGAGACGTCGTATCCCTCGCTCGCCGCCATCCCCCCGGACGTCCCGATCGACATCGTGGACGTCTTCCGCCGCAGCGACCAGGTCCCGCCCGTCGTCGACGCGGCGATCGCGCGAGGGGCACCGGTCATCTGGATGCCGCTCGGCGTGGAGCATGCGGCCGCCGCGAGCCGCGCGCGCGCCGCCGGAGCGAAGGTCTACGAGAATTCGTGCATCATGGTACAGCACCGACGTCTCCACATCCCGCCGGTCCGACCGGCCGGCGGGTAGGCGCGCATGTCCACCCCGGTCGCGCCCTCGGCTCCCCTGGCTCCGAACCCGGCCCCCCGGCCCGGGATCCTCCGGGACCGAGGGGCGGTCCGCCACGACGGGATCGAGGTCGCGCGCTGGACGGTGAACGGCACCTCCAAGATCGCGAAGGACGCGACCGTCGGCGACCTTCGGATCCGGGGGCTCGTCGTGGTCGGCGGGAGGCTGGGGGCGGGGGCGGTGCGCGGCGAGGGAACGCTCGAGGTCGTCGGACCGATCGACGTCGCGCAGGCGCTCTCGCTGAAGGGCACGATCCGCGCCGGCGCCTCGGTGCACGCCGGATCGCTCGCGATCGCGGGAACGCTGCGGGCGGCCGGACCGCTCACGACCGACGGCCCGGCGTCGGTCACCGGGCTCCTCGAGGTGCCGAGCCTCGCCGCCGGGGGCGCCCAGCTCCAGGGCGGAGCGCGCATCCCGGGGCCGGTGGCGGCCCTCACCGTCTTTGCGCGGTTGCGCGAGACCTCCCGTTTCGGATCGATCGTCGGCCGCTCCGTCGTCCTCTACGGACGAGTCCCCAACGTCGTCGACAAGGTGTTCCCCCATGCATGGGACGTGACGGTCGACCGGATCGAGGCCGAGACCGTGAGCCTGGAGGGGGTGGACGTGGCGTTCGTGCGCGCGCCCCAGGTGACCCTCGGGCGATCCTGCCACGTGACCCAGGTCGAAGGGACGATCGTCCGTCAGCATCCCTCCAGCTTCGTCGGCCCGGAGTCCCGGACCCCGCCGCCGTACGGCCTGCGTCGATAGTCAGAACCGGATCCGCGCCCCGGGCGCGTCGCGGTTCGGGCCTAGGACTTCGGCGAGGTGCCGGCCGCGTCGGGAACGTAGCGAGCCGTCCACGCGGCGGCGAGATCGTCCCGACGGGGGCGGTAGACGGTCGCATAGAACTGGCGCCCGGACTTCAGGACGGTCTCGTCGTACTCGCTGACGATGCTCGTCGCCTCGGCCCACGCCTTCCGGAAGTTCGCTTCGCTGCCGAAGCGCTCCGCGATCTGCCGGCGGAAGACCTCCTCCGTCTGGGCCTCCCCTCCGATCCGGAAGCGGAGCGTCGCGCTCGTCGGATCGCGGTAGGCGAAGTCGTCCCCGAGCGGGTAGGTCTCGTCCGGCCGGGGCGCGGGGGTCGGCTCGCCGGTCTTTCCGGAGCCGGGAGTGCCCCGGAACCCCTGCTTGGCGGCGGCGTAGAAGATCGCCCGATTGAGCCCCCAGGAGTGCGCGGAGGACTCTTCGAGACCGAGGCGACGCGCCCGCGCGGCCTGGAGCATCGCCATGACGATGAACCGGCTGATCTTGAGCGTCCTTCGGCGGGCCGGGGGCATGGGCGCGACCGGAGGGCCCAGGGTCTTCGGGTATATCTCCGCGCGAGCCGGCCGGTTCGCCGCCCGCTCGGCCGCCGAGCGCACGCCGCCCCGCCGGACGGCTTTATCTGACCGAGCTCCGTCGTGACGGTCGCGATGGCCGACGAGCCGGAAGGAGGGGCGCCGAGCAGCCGGTCGGTCCAGGACCGGGTGCTCGCCTACTGGGAGCGCGCCGGAGTGCCGGGCGCGGCGCTGGACCGCGCGCGGAGCGAGCGGGTCTTCCGCTTCACCGAAGGTCCCCCGACGGCGAACGGCGCCCCGCACCTGGGGCACCTGGTCGCTCGTACGCTCAAGGACGCGGAGCTGCGCTACCATCGGATGCGGGGCGAGCGCCTCGTCAGCCCGATGGCGGGCTGGGACTGCCACGGCCTTCCGGTCGAGCTCGAGATCGAGAAGCGGCTCGGCGTCAAGTCGAAGAAGGAGATCGAGGCGTACGGCGTCGAGCGGTTCTGCGATCTCTGCCGGGCCTCGACGCTCGAGGTCGCCTCGGTCTGGCGCGAGATGAGCCGGCGGCTCGGCTACTGGCTCGACTACGACCGGGCCTACCGGACGATGGACGCCCCCTACATGGAGAGCGTCTGGTGGTCGCTGAAGACGCTCTTCGACCGGGGGCTGCTCGAGAAGGGGCACTACGTGCTCCCCTACTGCCCGCGCTGCGAGACGCCCCTCTCCTCCCACGAGGTCGCCCAGGGGTATCGGGAGACGACCGATCCGTCGGTCACGGTCCGCTTCCCGCTCGTCGGAACGGACGGACCCCCTCGCGATCTCCTCGTCTGGACGACGACCCCATGGACGCTGCCCGCCAACCTCCTCGTCGCCGCCCGGGCCGACGTCGAGTACTCGGTCGTGCGGACCGGAGACGGGCGCGAGGCGGTCCTCGCGTCGGCCGCGGTCCCGCGCTACTTCCCCGCGGGGGTCGAGGTCGTGGAGCGCCGCCTCGGACGGACGCTCGAAGGGCTCGCCTACGCGCCGCCGTTCGAGACCCCGGGACCCGGTCCCGGCCGGTTCCGCGTCGTGCTCGACGACTGCGTCACGACCGAGGACGGCACCGGCTTCGTTCACGTCGCGCCGAGCTTCGGGCCGGACGACCAGCGGATCGGCGCGCGCGAGAAGGTCGGCGTCTTCGACCCGCTCGATAGCCGGGGCGTCTTCACCGACGTCGTGCCGCTCGTCCGGGGGAGGTCGTTCAAGGCGGCCGACGCGCTCCTCCTCGAGGATCTCGCGGCGCGGGATCGGGTCGTCCGTTCCGAGACCGTCCGCCACACCTACCCCCACTGCTGGCGGTGCGGCACGCCCCTCCTCTACCGCGCGATCGACTCCTGGTTCGTTCGGACCTCCCGCGCGACCGACCGACTCGTTCGGCACAATGCGACCGTCCACTGGGTCCCGGCCCACCTGCGCGAAGGCCGGTTCGGGAACTTCCTGACGGAGGCGAAGGATTGGGCGCTCTCCCGCAACCGCTACTGGGGGACCCCGCTCCCGATCTGGGTCTGCCCGGCGGGCCACGTCACCTGCGTCGGGAGCTTCGCCGAGCTCGCCGAGCGCCTCGGCGCACCGCTCCCGGACCCGTTCGACCCGCACCGGGTCGCCGTCGACCGCCTCGAGCTCGCGTGCGGGACATGCGGCGCGAGCGCGCGGCGCGAACCGTACACGATCGACGCCTGGTACGACAGCGGCTCCGCGCCGTTCGCGCAGTTCCACTATCCGTTCGAGCCCGGTCCGTTCGATCCGGCCGCGCCGCTCGACTTCATCGCGGAGGGACTCGACCAGACGCGCGGGTGGTTCTACTCGCTGCTCGTGATCGCGACCCTCCTCTTCGACCGCCCGGCGTACCGCGCGTGCGCGGTCAACGGGATGGTCCTCGACCCGGAGGAGCGCAAGATGTCGAAGTCGAAGGGGAACGTCATCGAGCCGATGGCGCTCTTGGAGCGGTTCGGCGCCGACCCGATCCGCTGGACGTTCCTCGCCGTCGACTTCACCGAGCCGATGCGGATGAGCGAGGGGATCATCCAGAAGACGGCGGCGCGGACGTTGGGGACGCTCGCGAACGTCGTCGCCTTCCACCGCGAGAACGCGCGCGCGGACGGCCTGCCGGCCGCGTTCGACGAGCCCCACCCGGCGGCCGCGCTCGACCGGTGGATCCTCTCGCGCCTCGAGGGGATGCGCGGGACCGTGGACGCGGGGCTGGACGACGCGGAGCTGCGGCGGGCCGCCAGCGCGATCCGCGAGTTCGTGGACGACCTCTCGACGTGGTACCTGCGCCGCTCCCGCCCCCGGTTCTGGTCGGAGGATCCCTCGCCGGACCGGGCGGAGGCGCACGCCACGCTCTCCTACGCGCTCCTCGGCCTCGCGACGACGATCGCGCCGCTCCTGCCGTTCACCGCGGAGTGGGTCCACCAGGAGGTCGGCGAGCTCGGCTTCGCGGAGCGCGACCGGTCCGTGCACCTCGTCGCCTGGCCGGGGCGGCTCGCCCCCCGCGACGCGGGCCTCGAGCGCGCCATGGGCGAGCTGCGCGCGCTGGTCGAGGTCGGCCGGGAGCTACGGCAGCGGGCCCAGGTGAAGTCCCGGATCCCGCTCGCCGAGCTCGTGGTGTTCGGACCCGCGAGCCCCGGCCTCGCCGCGCTCGGGGCCGAGGGCGACTCGCTCCTCGCGGACGAGCTCAACGTGAAGCGGATCCGCCGCGCCGGCGCGTCGGACCGGGCCGGGTTCCCGGACTCGGCGTGGGTCGTCCGAGACGAGGACGGCGCGCCGGTCGCCGCCCTCCCCCGGACCCCCACCCCCGAGCTCCAGGAGGAAGGGCTCGCGCGCGAGGTCGGCCGTCGCCTCCAGCAGACCCGGAAGGAGCTCGGCCTCCGCTACTCGGAACGCGTCGCCGTGACGGTCGCCGCCACGGGCGCGCTCCGGATCGCGCTCGAGCGGCGCCGGGCGGATCTCGCCCACGACCTGCTCGCGGACCCGCTCGAGGTCGTCGAGGGGCCCCTCGCCGCCGGGGGGGGCGTCCGGAACTGGGACGTCGACGGGATCACGTTCAGCGCCCGGATCGTCCGGCGGGAGCGCTGACCGGCGGCTCGTCCACGAGGCCGCCCTCCGGCGTCGCTTCCCGGAAGACCTCCGCTTCGAAGCGACGGAGCGTCACGCCCGGGCGACGCCAGGCGTTCGCGGGGAGGCCCGCCTTCTCGCAGACGCCGGCGAGGAACTCCTCGGCCGTCCACCCCTGCTCGGGCGCCACCTGCGGGAGCAGGAGGCCGCTCGTGCCGAAGCCCTCCACCGTGAGCCCGTCCCGGCCGACCCGGACCGCGGCGGCGATCTCCTCCGGCCGGCCGGGTGCGATCGGCTCGGGCACGGTGAGGATCGAGACCTCGAAGGTGAGCCGGCCGAGCTCCGAGGCGCGTACCGGGCGGAACCGCGGATCCTCCGTGGCGGCGGCGACGGCCGCCCGCTCGAGCGCGAGGCCGAGCGGCAGGACGGGCCGCGGATAGCCGATGCATCCCCTCAGGTCCCCGTCGGGAAACTGCCGCAGCGTCACGAACACGCCGCGGGGCTCGGTGAACGAGGCCGGGGGCGCGTCGGGGGCCGGACGCCCGCCCCCGACCGCGCGCTCCACCGCCCGACGGGCCCAGCGCAGGGCCGCCTCCCGGTCCCGTCGATCCAGCATCCGGCGCGTTCACGCCGACCGACAGGAAAGCGGCTTCGGGGGCGGCCGGTGCACCTTTTATATCGGACGCCGCGTCCCCGCCGTCCCCATGCCGTTCCCCGAGGCGGTCGAGCGACTGCTCAACAAGAAGATCTGCATGAACTGCTCCGCGCGGAACCCGCCGCGGGCCGTCCAGTGCCGCCGGTGCGGCTACAAGGGTCTCCGGGTGAAGTCGCGCGAGCGATCCGGGAAGACCCAGTGACCTCGCGGGCCCGAGGTGGACCCGACCAAAAGCGGTCCATCTGCCTCGGAGAGGCTCGCAAGCTGCCCCGAAACAATCTTAGGTCCGGCGCCACCGAAGTCGGGGACGAATGATCCGACGAGGTACCTCGAACCCGGAGGGAGGTCCACCGAAGGTTCGGCACCCGACCTTCCTAGTACGGAGGACGTCTCGCCGCAGCGCACTGCCCCGCCGACTTCGCCGGGACGATGTCCGCGGCCCCGACGCCCTGGGCCGCTACCTTCTCCGCAGATTCTCCGAACGAGGCGACATTGTCCTGGACCCGTTCGCGGGATTCGGCACGATATTGACCCTGAGCGAGAGCATGGGCCGGATCCCGTACGGCGTGGAACGAAGCGCGGACCGGG
>JASHYU010000020.1 GCA_030042855.1 Thermoplasmata archaeon | reverse complement strand
CATTCCAGAGCTCCGCCCGCTCCCCATTCGCCGTTACGACCGGTGCCGTGTCCCTGGTGGGCGCGGTCCCCCAAAACGGGGCCGTGAAGATCGGCGCCACTCCGCTCATCAACATCTCGTACACCACGGACGCCTCGTTCACCGTCGGCCCAGGACTTGCGGTTGGCTGGGCGAGCGGATGGCTCCCGGCCGGCGCCCTCGGAGGGGGCCTATCCGCGACGTCATCCTGGGCCGGGCAGTCGGTCGTCACGGGGAACGCCGCCGTGAACTCCCTCTACGCAAGGCCGACCCCTGGCCTCTCTAACCCGGTGCAATCGAGCGCGTTCACCTTTTCCGGCGCCTTCCGCGACCCGAAGAACGGTGGAGTGAACGACAGCACGCCGGCGACTACCGTGGTCGGCGACCCGATGTCGCAGCAGAGCGCTGAGTCGACGGCGAGCTGCCTCATGTCGGCCAATGTCTGCTCGGGACCCGCCGCCGCCGCAACCAGCTCCGCGCTCATTGCCGTCGGAGCCGTGATCGTGCTCGGCGCCGTGATCGCGATGGCCGTAGTGACCCGCCAGCGGCGGATCCCCCCTCCCGGGTACCCCAACGCAGCGCTCTACCCTCCGGGCCAATCCATCGCTCCGGAGCCGGACGGCGCGACCGAGCCCGACGCTCCGCGTCGACCTCCAGCTGGCCCGAGCGACGATCCGCTCGATCAGCTCTGGTGAGCCGGATCGGGGCTGGGCGAGCTCCGCCGAACGGACGCGGCGGGTGTTCGAGGAAGCGGATAGCGCAGCAGCGCGGCCAGGCCGCCGAACGCCTTCTGGAGCATCTCCCCCTCCTCGCTTTCGGTGGAGATCAGGCGGACCGTCCCGCCGGCCTCGGTCGCCCGGCGGAAGAGTCCCTCCACGTAATCCTCATTCGAGGTGAGCGCGACCGAGCGTTGCCCGCAGTTCGGGCACGGGGCCTCGGTGAGCCGGTCGACCTCCGCGTCGGAGGCGATCCGGTCCCAAGACCGCCCGCAGGAGCTGCACGCGAAGGAGAGCCGGCGACGGCGCAAGCCTTCGCTGACAAGCAGCGTGTCGACCGAACGCGCTTCGAGCGCCCGCTCGACATCGGATTCTCCGTACGCCGCGAGCCCGGTCTCCGCCTTGCGGATCTCGGCGAGCAGGCGCTGGATGATCCGCTTCTCCTCGGTGATCTCGAGCCCGTGCAGGACCCCCATCGCCTTTTCGACGAGCTCCTTCAACCCGAACTCGTCGGTGTAGCCGGTGTCGAAGAGCGGCTGAACGACCTTCTCCTGAAGCTCGTGGTGCAGGTACCCTTCCTTGTAGAAGTACTCCTTCGTCGCCCCCGGGCCCCCGATGAGGATCCCCCGGAGCTGCTCCTTCCTCGGGAGAAAGAGCTCCCCCGCCATCTCCGCGATCTTCACGAAGAACTCGTGCGCCGCGTGCTCGATCATCCGCTCGAAGCGATGCTGCGATTGCCCGCCGCGGCCGTGCTTGCTCGGGACGAGCGACTGCCGGTTGCGGAGCGCCTCGACGCGCTTGCCGCGCAGGAAGCCGAGGGTCACCTCGGCGCGGTCCATGACGACGAGGCCCCAGAGCTCGGGCTCGTGGGCCATCGAGACGAGCGGGTCGACGAAGAACGTCGAGTCGCACCGGTACAGGTAGGTGTTCAGCGGCTCGGGCGGCTCCACGATGAACGTGACGCTCTCCGAGCGGTCGGCCCCGACGGCCTTCGAACCGACGAAGAAGGCGACTCCCCGCTCGGGGACCTGCTTGTACGCCCGCACCCGGTTCATCAGCGACTCGATCGCCCACATGACGTTCTTGCGGGTCGTCCGGCTCTTGATGTTCGAGCTCTGGGCGTACTCGTTCCTGAGGTAGCTCATGACCTCGGGAACCTGCTTTCCCGGCGGGACGTAGAGCGAGATGAGCTCGGTCGCCCGCCCGCGGCAGGCGGAGATCTCGTCGAGCTTACGCTGGAACGAGTAGCGACGGAGCTGGTCGTCCTGGGACGGGGCGCTCACTGGCCGTGCCCCGGGAGGGGCCTAGCCTCTCGGGGCTCATCGGCGTAGGGGAACCCGTTCCCCGGGCCGTGGAGTCACAGCAGCCGGCGGATGTGCTCGTCGATGACGTCTTCCGGATACGCGCCCACGATCCGGTCCACGAGCTTGCCCTGGCGGTAGAACAGGAGGGTCGGGATGCTCATGATCCCGAGCGAGCCGGCCTTCTCGCCGTTGTCGTCCGAGTTCATCTTCCCAAAGGCGACCTTCCCCGTGTACTTCTCGCTCAGGCGATCGACGATCGGGGAGACCATCCGGCACGGACCGCACCACGGGGCCCATACGTCGATGACCACGGCGGCGTTCTTCTGGGCGAACCCGTCGAAGCCGGCTCCACTGATTTCCTGAACGGGCATGGAAACTCCGACCGGTTTGAGTTCGTGAGCCTATTAAATGATTGGCCGAAGTTAGCACCACTTGGGAGGATGCCGCGCCTCCCCTCACGCCAACCCGCTCGGGGGGCGACCCGTCCGACGGAGAAACATTTGTACCGGTCGGCCCCTGGGGACAGCCAATGCGGCCCGCCGGTGCCTTCGGCGTAGCGCGCTCCGCGACACTCTCCAGCCGCCACGGACCTCGACCGCCGCTCCTCTCCGTTGCGGCCCGCAAGGCGCTCCGCCAGCGGATGCTCTTCCAGCGGAGCGCCGCGATCGACCGGCTGGCCC
>JASHYU010000191.1 GCA_030042855.1 Thermoplasmata archaeon | reverse complement strand
CGACGACGACTACATCCTCGCCTTCTCGACGTCCGCGCCCATCGAGACCGGGCCGGCGGGCACCCCGGCGGTCGGAGTCGTGGAGGTCGCGATCGACTTCGTCCTCCCGGCGTATGCGGAGGAGGGCACGGCGACGAACGTCGTGACCGCGCAGCTGACGATCTCGAACTGGACGTGGCAGGCGGTCGGCGACGCGCTCCAGGTGCGCTACGGCGCCGGTCCGGCCTACCCCGGTTCGGAGCACCTCGCGGAGCCCTCGCAACCGGGCTGGCTGTTCGCGAGCGAGTCGAACCACTCCGGCCAGCCCCTCGAGTGGATGCAGCCGGACCCGAACGCGACGAGCTGGAGCCCGTCCGGGGTTTCGGGGAACGTGACCGCCACCGCCACGGTGGTGATCCACTCCCCTTCGTCCGGCACCGTCACGGTGGACCTCGGCGGCTCGGGGGCGGCGTACGGGTCCCCGAAACTCGAGTTCGAGAGCGAGATCGGCATCGTCCTTCCCGCGAAGGTTGCCGGACTGCCCCTCGCGGACTTCGTCGCGGTCGTCGGACTCGGCCTCCTCGCGAGCCTCGCCGTCGCGGGCGTCGCGCGGCGCGTGCGCCGCCGTCCCTCGCGGCTCGTCTATGCCGAGGGGGAGGGAACGTGACCGCCACGAGCTTTGTCGACCCCGGATGGGTCGGACCGACCGAGGGGCTCGTCCCCGAGGATCTCACCCTCCCGCCCCGGCCCGCGCTCGTCACCCGCCTCGAGCGGAGACTTCCCCCCCGAGGCCCGGCTGGTAGGGCCGGGGCCCGAGCGCCGGCGTCCCGCGCGGCGCGCGAGCTCGGCCGATCGCCCCCCTAGCTCGGTCGCTCCGTCCGGGGGGATCGGGTCGCGGACGAGGAGCGTTCATGGCCGTCCCCTTCACGGTCACGGGACCACGGCCCGGGATCGAGGGGGACCGGTTCCCGTCCGTGATCAGCGGCGGGGTCGTGGCGTACAATGTCGAGCACCGGGTCGAGCAGTCGGTGCGGTCGCTGCTGGACCAGCGGCTCCCCGACGACGTACGCTGGGACCGCATCTGGGTGGTGGCGAGCGGCTGCACGGACGGGACCGTCGACGTCGTCCGGGACCTCGCGCGCCAGGACCCGCGGGTGGGGCTCGTCGTGGAGCCGTACCGGCGCGGCAAGGCGGCCGCGCTCGGCGAAGTCCTGGCCCGATCCGGCTCGCCCGCGCTCGTCCTGCTGAACTCGGACGCGGTGGCCCAGCCCGGGGCGATCGGGGCGCTGCTCGAGCGGTCCATGGGCCGCGTCGCGCCGTTCGCGGTGATGGGGCGGCCGGTGCTCCCCCCGGGCGCGGACGGCGAGTGGGCCTCGACGCTCCGGTGGATGTGGGACCTGCACCACGAGTACCACCTCGAGCTCCTGGCCGACGGGCGGGGGGCCCATCTCTGCGACGAACTCCTCCTGCTCGGCGGGCCCCGGTTTCCCCCGCTCCCGGCGGGCGTGATCAACGACGGCTCGTACCTCGGGGTCTGGCTCGCGACCCACGGGGGGACCTGCTGGTACGCCCCCGAGGCCCGCGTCGAGATCGAGGTGCCCCAGAAGCTCCCCGACCACCTGCGGCAGCGGCGTCGCATCCACGTGGGCAATGCCCAGGTGAGATCTCTCCTGGACCGCGCGCCGACGACGCTTCCGAGATACTTCCTCCAGCACCCCCGCAACGGCCTCCGCCACATCGCCCGATTGGCGGCGCGCGACCACGGGCGCCGGCATCTGGCCCGCGTCGTCGTCGGCGAAGTGATCTCCCGCGGGCTCGCGATCTGGGACCGCCTGCCGCCCGTTCGGGACCACGTCTGCTGGACGCCGGTCGACCGGCCGTCCCAGGGCGGGGCGCCGCGCGCTCGGGGGGCCGGGGTCGGGCCGACGCCCGCCGACGAGCCCGGGATCGGATCGAGGGCCCACGCGCTCCTCGAGATCGCCGGTCAGTTCGGGACGGCTATCCCGCTCGGGGCGCTCGCCGATCTGCTCCCGAACTCCGGTCCGCGCGATGGGGCCGAGCTGGAGCGATGGCTGCGCGCTCACTCCGGAGACGCAGTGGTCGCGGACGGGGAGGCGCGCCCTCGACCCGGAGCCGACCTCGCGCGCGGGGAACGGCGACAACGGGGCATCGCCTACCGGGCGGAGGCGGACCGACTCCTCTCGGGTCCGCTCGGCTTCGCGCGGACGTGGGCCCGGTGCGTGGTGGTCACGGGATCGGCCGCCTACGGCGAACCGGCCGCCGGCGACGATCTCGACTTCTTCGTGGTGGCCCGGCGGGGATCCGTCTGGCTCTTCCTGGCGCGAGCGTACCTCGCCCTGCGGCTCCGACCCCGGGGCGACCGGAGATCGGACGTTCCGGTCCCGTGCTTCAACTACGTCGTCGATGAGGCTCGGGCGCCGGCGGAGCTGGACCGGTGCCGGGACGCCCTGATCGCTCGGGAGACGTTGACCGCGATCCCCATCTCCGGGCCGGCCTACTACCGGGGGTTGCTGGCGGCCTCCCCCTGGATGGGCGATGCGTTCCCCCGGCTGTACGCGGCGCGTTCCGGGGATCCCGGATCGATCGCGCCGGATCCCGCGCCCGTGCCGGTACGGTTGGCGAACGCCCTGGCGTTTTCCGTGCTCGCTCCCTACCTGCAGTTGGTCGGTCTTCACCGGAACTGGTCCGACCGGCACCGTTCCGACCGGTCCGGCGCCTTCCGCACGTCCACGACGCCGACCCGACTCATGTTCG
>JASHYU010000190.1 GCA_030042855.1 Thermoplasmata archaeon | reverse complement strand
GAGGTGGCGGCGAGCCGGCGGGGGGACGGACGGACGTCGGGCTCGTCCGTCGGGAGCGTGCCGTCCAGCGCCACCTGGCCGATGTCCTGGGCGTAGGCGATCGTCCGCCCGATCGACTCGAGGATCCGTCCCACCGCCGCGGCCGTGGCGGGCGGCATCGCGGCGCCGTTGACCGCGGGGAGGAGCCGGTCGGCGAGCGACCGGCCCGAGGCGAGGAGCGCCTCCCCCATGTCGAGGAGGTCGTTCGCGACCGCGCCGTCCGGCGCCGAGAGGACCCCTTCGAGGTGCTCCATCGCCTGGGCGTGGAACTGGCGCAGCGAGACCGTGGGGCCCGAGCCCTGGGGGAGGTCGATGAGGCGACGGCCGGCCTCGCCGATCACGACGGCGTGGTCGGCGATCCGCTCGAGGCTCCGGCCGATCGTGAGGTAGCCGAGGAGCTCCGCGCCCGCCTCGCCGGAAGCGATGCGCACCGAGACGAGGCGCTGGAGGTACCACGCCTCGCGGTCGATCTCGTCGTCGCGCCGCTCCCACGCTTCGTCCTCGCCGAGGGGGAGGCGGTTCCAGCCGTCGATCGCCTCGCGGTGGAAGTCGACGACGAGCCGCCCCATCCGGGCGATCCGCTGCTCGAACGGGATCGGGTTCTGGTAGGCGAGGTCGTGGAGCCGGACCAGGTTCCCCTCGTCGGAGACGATCTCGGGCTGCCGCGTGCGCCGGCAGAACGTGCGCACGACGTCGCGCGTGGGCGCCCGGAGGTTGGGCCGCTCGCGCACGACGAACTCGCGCGCTCCGGCGAGGTAGGCGCCCAGGAGCCGCCGGAAGAGGTGTTCGGGAAGCTCGCCGCGGCTCGCGAGCACCACGGCGATCGGAGCGCCGGCGGCCGCCGCGCCGACCCCCCCGCCCGCGCGTCGGGGGAGGGCGGAGGGGGCGACCGCGATCAGGCCCCGACTCGGGGCGAGATCGGCGGAGGCGGGCCGGGGCGTTCGCGTCGCGGGCCGCACGAGCGGCCGGCGGATGGCCTCGGGAGGTTCGTTCGGGGCCTCCCGGTCGGTTTCGGTGCGCTTCATGACGTAAAGCAGGGCCGGAACCTCATATATAGAATATCAATTTAGACTATAGTTGGTACTATAGCTTCAGCAGACGGCCGGGCGGGGTCCGGTGTCAGGTCCGCGCGCCGGTCGCTCCCTCGGAGCTCGGCGGCGGCCGGGGGGCGCCCCCGCGCGACTTCTCGATGGTCTCGGAGAGCCGGGTGTTGACCTCGGCGAGCACCGAGTCGCGGTCCTCGGGGCGCCGGACCATCACGGTGAGGACGAGGTCGGTCGACTGCGCGGTCCGGGACTTGAGCGTGAAGACCGGTGGATAGCGTCGATCGAGGCGGAGCTTGAGATGGGAGAGGGCCTTCATCATCTCGCTCTCGAACGTCGCGAGGTCGACCGAACCCGAGAGCGTGATCGGGATGACCAGCTCCTTCCAGGCCTGGGGGGTGAGATTGACGACGGACGTCCGGAGGAAGATCGAGTTCGGCAGCGCGACCAGGTGGTCGTCCTCCGACAGGAGGATCGTGCTCATCGCGTTGACCTCGATGACCTTCCCGGACTGCTCGCCGACCCGGATCGTGTCGCCGATTTTGAACGGCGTGTAGAGATCCGCGAAGTACTTCGCCCCGAAGTTCTCGAGCGGCTGGCGGAGCGCGACGATCGCCGCGACGCCGAAGAGCGCGAGGACCAGGAGCAGGGCGTTGACCCCCACGCCGAGCTCTTGGATCGCGAAGACGACCCCGATGAGCCAGATGATGATGACCACGAGCCGTTGCGCCGCGGCGGTCACCTGGGGGTTGCTCTGGCGCATCAGGCCGCGGATGACGAGGCTGACGACGTAGGCGAAGACCCAGGTACCGATGAGGATCACGCCGACGTAGATCAGCGGGAGGACCGGGGTGAGGTCGATCACCCTAGGCCTCCACGACCTCGCCGACGATGCGCTCCTCGGCGCGCGCGGCGGTGTCGATCGAGCACTGGCGGGCCGTCTGGGCCCCGGCGTCGGCGAGCTTCTCCACGAGGGAGCTGCGGGGCTGGAGCAACCGGCGCATCTGCCGGGCCAGCGCCTCGGGGTCGTCGGGATCGAACAGGAGGCCGTTCTCCCCGTCCTCGATCAGCTCCGCGACGCCGGCCCGCGTGGTGACGAGCGTCGGGCGACGGTGGAGCCAGCTCTCGACCACGACCAGCCCGAACCCCTCGAACGTCGACGGCAGGATCGTGAACGCCGCTCGCTCGTAGAGCGCGTCGAGCTCTGCCTGCGTGACGTGGCCGGTGAAGATCACTCGGTCCAAGACGCGGCGCTCGCGCGCGACCGACTCGAGGTGCGCGCGCCAGGTCGCCGACTTCGAGAGCCCGAGCCCCGCCCGGGCGCTCGAGAAGCTGCCGTTGCCCGCGAGCACGAGCTTGAGGCGCGGGAACTCCGCGGCCAGCTCGGCGAGCGCGGCGATCGCCCGGTCCTGACCCTTGGCCGGATCCATCCGGGCGACGATGAGCGCGACGACGTCCTTCGGACCGATCCCCTTCGTCGCGACGATCGACGCCACCTCCTCGGGCGGGGGATGGCCGTACTCGGCGGGATCGACGAACGGGTACAGTCGGATCACGCGCCCGGGATGACCGAACTCCTTCAACGCTTCGCGGTAGGCGTCCGAGCTCACGATCACCACGTCGTAGGCCTTCAGGTACGTCGCGAAGAGGGAGCGCCACTGGAGGGGGAGGCGCCCGGCGTCGAACGGGATGTGCCATCGGAAGACCTTCGGCTTGAGCGTCCCCAGCATGTGGCCGATCGGGAGCTGCTGGAAATCGTGAACGTAGAACAGGTCGAAATCGACGTCCCGGTCGAGGTCGCGGATCAGCTCGGCGGTCGTCCGGTTGTAGAAGGTGTACTCCCCGTAATCCTCGGTCCAGAACAGATCCTCGGAGAGCTTCGGCCCCTCTTCTTCGATGCCGTGGACGGTCGTCCAGATCGTCTCCTTCACCTTGCCGTACCCGCTCATCCGCTCCCGGTCGATCGTGACGTTGTGGAGCGTGATCCCGGGCAGGTCGACGGTCTCGGGCGCGCTCGGATTCAG
>JASHYU010000019.1 GCA_030042855.1 Thermoplasmata archaeon | reverse complement strand
CCCCCGGTTCCACGATGCCGAGGACGATCGTGCCGTCCCGCGTCCGCTCGGCGAACCCGGGGGCGGTGCGGTCGGCGCGGCGGAGGAGGCGCTGGCGCAGTTGGACCCCGTCCTTGAAGCGCGAGGAGCAGTAGTGCACGGGAAGGGAGAGACGCATCTCCCGCACGATCCGCTCGGCGACCGCGCGGCTCCCCCGGACCCCCCAGCCGTTCCGCGGATCGGTGCGGTAGCCCCGGGCGGCGAGGTGCGCCTCGTTCGTCTCGGAGAACTCGAGCTCGTTGAGGTTCACGAAGTCGACCCCGATCTCCTCGAGCGCGCGGAGGAGCCGACGGAGCTCGGCCTCCTTCTCGGGGAGCACGGGGATCTCGACGCCCCGTCGGATCCCCCACGCCGGGGCGTCCTCGAGGACGGCGCGGTAGGCGCCACCGCTCGCGGCGAGCGGTCCCCACAGATAGTGCGGGATGTGCAGGCGGAACTCGTCGAGGCCGCTGGCGGCGAGGCGCTGCAGCTTCGCCGCGTTCGGTTCGTGGGTGTAGAGGTGGATGTGGTGCTCGGGACCGAACTCGCGCTTCAGTAGGCGCACGTAGTGGTCGACCCGATCGACGACCCCGAGCGGATCCCCGCCGGTAATCCCGGTGCCGCCGGCGCCGATCGCGCGGGCCTCCTCGAGGAGGTCCGCGTCCGACGTGACGCGCCGTTCGTTCGCGTACACGACGTCGATCTGGTTGCGCGTCGGCGACACCGGGCAGTAGAAGCAGCGGAACCGGCACACGCCGGTGACGAACAGCACCAGCTTGCGACCCTCCACGCACTGCTCGCACGCCGGGGAGAGCGCGCCCCGGTGGCTCGACGCCATCGGCAGGAGGTGGAGGCCCGCCGCGTCCATCGGTGAGCCGCGGGACGCCGGGCCCGACGTAAAAGGGTTTCGCGACGCGCGCGGTCCCGAACGCCGGACGCCTTCGGGACGACGCGTGTTCGCTGGTGGCCCCGCGCTACCAAGTGGGGTCGAGGAACGAAGCAGGGCTTAGGCTCAAATGCCCCACCCGGCTTCGCCGCCTCGCTCTCGGAGGTTCGACGGCGATGGAGATGCAACCCGGCCAGATGGCGTACGACCGCGCGAGCACCGTCTTCTCGCCCGACGGCCGGCTCTTCCAGGTCGAGTACGCGCTCCAGGCGATCCAGATGGGCGGTACCGCCGTCGCCGTGACGTACGACGCCGGGATCGTCTTCGTGGCGTTCCGCAACCTGCCCGTGAGCTCGCTCGCGGAGTCGGGCTCGATCGAGAAGAGCTTCGCGATCGACTCGGGTCTCGGCTGCGTCACCGCGGGGCTCATCGCCGACTCGAGGGTGCTCGTCGAGTTCCTGCGCGTCGAGGCGCAGCGGCACCGGTTGACCTACGGGGAGTCCGCTCCGTTCGCGCTGCTCGGTCACTCCCTCGGCACCCTCCTCCAGCAGTACACGCAGTTCGGTGGGACCCGACCGTTCGCGGTCTCGCTGCTCCTCGGCGGGTTCACCAACCGCTCGCCCGGGCTCGTCGAGCTCGACCCGAGCGGCGCGACGATCGGCTGGAAGGCGTACGCGATCGGCCGCAACCGCCGCGCGGTCGCCGACTACCTCGAGGAGAAGCTGCCGGACCACCTCGGCGAGGACGCGGCGTTCAAGCTCGCGGTCCAGGCGGTCGCCGAGGGGTCGCCGACCCCGTTCCCCCCCGAGGCCCTCGATGTCGCGTTCCTCGAGCCGGACGCGGATCTGCGCCGGCTCGCGTCGGCCGAGGTGGCGCGGCGCGTCCAGGGGATGTCGTTCATCGGGACGCCCGAGCGCAAGTCGGCCTCGCGCTAGGCCCGTTGCGCGACCCCCCTCCGTACGGCTAAGAACCCGGCGCTCGTCCCGGGCGGCATGGCGACCTCGCCCCTCGCGGAGGCCCGCGAGCTCATCGAGTTCGACCGGAAGGTCTTCGACCGCTACGTCCGCCGGGTCCAACGTCTCCCCTGGAAGGAAGCGGACCGCAACCGAGAGACCGGCCACCTGAGCTACTTCCGCACGCTCGTCCACGTCCTCAACGTGCACGAGGTCTGGCTCGTCTACGCGGTGCGCGGCCGCACCGGGGAGATGCCCGCCCTGTGGAACGACGCGAGCCGCCACCCGAAGGACTGGGCGGGGTTCCGCGCGTACGCGCGACGGGTCTGGGCCGGGATCGCGACGACGCTCGACTCGCTCACGGACGCCGACTTCGACCGGCGCGTGCGCGTCCCCTGGTTCCGCCAGTACTACACGGTGCGCGACGCGTTCTTCCAGGCGACGTTCGAGGAGGCCCACCACATCGGCGAGCTCATCGGGGCGATGTGGCAGAAGGACGAGGAGCCTCCGCTGATGATGTGGATCCCGCTCCTGCGTCGGGCGGGCGCGCCCGCCCGTCCGCGTCGCCGGCGCGGCGCGACGCGCGGAACTCGTCGCGCAGGCGCATCCGCCGGCGCGTCCGGTGGTACGTGACCGCGAACCGGTGCGCTTCGTCGCGCACCGCGCGCAGGAGCAGCATCGGGGCCGCGTTCGGGTTGGGCTTCAGCGGCTCGGCCCGGTCGGCGAGGTAGACCGCCTCCTCCCGCTTCGCGAGGCCGATCGCCGGGATCCGGTCCGCGAGCGAGAGCGCCCCGAGCGACGAGAGCGCGGAGGAGAGCTGGCCGGCCCCGCCGTCGATGAGCAACAGGTCCGGCAGGATCTCGTTCTCGGCGAGGCGGCGGAGGTAGCGCCGGCGCACGACCTCGGCGACCATCGCGAAGTCGTTCGTCCCCTCGACCGAGCGGATCCGGTACCGGCGGTACTCCGAGCGCTTCGGGAGCCCGCGTTCGAAGACGACGAGCGAGCCGACCGCCTCGTACCCCTGGAAGATCGAGATGTCGATCCCCTCGATCCGGTTCGGGATCGTGGGGAGCGTCAGGAGGCTCTGGAGCGCGAGCAGGACCTCGCGCGGGGCCGGTCGGGCGACGACCTGGTCGACCGAGGCCCGCGCGAGCCGCTCGGCGAGCCGCCCGAGGGCGGCGTAGCGGCCGGTGGGCCGGAACTGGACGTCGATCCCGCGGTAGCCGAACAGCTCGTCGAGCGTCGCGTCGAGCCCGGTGGGCTGCGGACCGGCGACGTAGATCCGCTCCGGGAGCTCGAGGCGCCCGCCGTAGTACTGGGTGAGGAACTGGCGGAGGACCTCGCACGGCTCCGGGACGTCGTCCGCGGGGACGATCACGAGGTGGGGCTCGGTCTGGCGGACCTCGCCGTCCTCCACGTGCAGGACGCCCACCGCGACCCGCAGGGTCGCCGGGTCCGTCGGGTAGGCGAGCGCGAGGACGTCGACGCGCCCCGCGCCCGGGCCGATGACGGCCTGGCGCTCGCGGAGCGCCCCCAACCCCTCGAGCGCGTTGCGGAGGAGGGCGGCCCGCTCGAACTCCTCGCGGGCGGCCGCGGACCGCATCTCCGTCTCGACCTCGCCGCGCACGAGCGCGGTCCGCCCGCGGAGCACGTCGACGGCCCGGTCGATCTGGCGGCGGTAGTCCTCCCGGGAGATGGCGCCGACGCACGGGGCGCTGCAGAGCTGGAGGTGGTAGTACAGGCACGCCTCCTTGGGCAGGCGCACGCAGCGGCGCAGCTGGAAGAGGTCGCCGAGGAGCTTCTCGACCCCGCGCGCCTCGCGGGCGCTCGTGTAGGGGCCGAAGAGGAGCAGGCCGGCCCGACGCCGGGGCCGCCGCACGAGGAGGACGCGCGGCACCTCCTCGCCGATCGTGACCGCGAGGTACGGGTAGCTCTTGTCGTCCTTCAGGAGGACGTTGTACGGCGGCTGGTACTGCTTGACGAGGCTCGCCTCGAGGAGCAGCGCCTCCCGCTCGTTCGCGGTCGGGACGAACTCGACGCTCGCGCTCTGGGCCAGGATCGTGCCGTCCTTCTCGATGCGCGCCCGCAGGTGGTCGAGCACGCGCCGCCGGAGGCTGCGGGCCTTGCCCACGTAGACGACCGCCCCGTCCGCCGAGCGGAACAGGTAGACGCCGGGGACGTCGGGTGCGCGCCGGAATCCCTCGCCCGACTCGGCCGCGAGCTGGCTCGCCGGAACGAAGGCGGGGAGGGGATCGACGGGATCGCCGGTCATCGGGCCGCGGGGATCCGCGGCGCGGCCGCGCGCGCCGGTAGGACCCGCGCCAGGAAACGGGCCGTGTGCGAGCCTTTCGCCCGGGCGACCTCTTCGGGCGTGCCGGCCGCGACGACCCGGCCGCCGGCCGCACCGCCCTCGGGGCCGAGGTCGATGATCCAGTCCGCCGATTTGAGCACGTCCAGGTTGTGCTCGATGACGATCACCGTGTTGCCGCTCTCCCGGAGGCGGAAGAGGACCCCCAGCAGCCGCTCCACGTCGGCGAAGTGCAGCCCCGTCGTGGGCTCGTCGAGCAG
>JASHYU010000189.1 GCA_030042855.1 Thermoplasmata archaeon | reverse complement strand
CTCGAACTCCTTCGTGACCTCGGGGTACTTGTCGCGCACGGCCCGGAGGATGTTGTGGACGCTCAGCTTCTCGAGCCGGACGCCCGAGAGCGCGTCGATGATCTTGTCGAACGTCGCGTCGCTGAGGGTCACGAGCTTCTCCTTCGCGAGCCAGTTGCGGTAGAGCTTCTCCTCGAGGCGCACGCGCCAGCCCTTCTCGTACCGCTGGAGGAACTCCTTCGACGCGTCGCCCGAGTGGGCGGCCTCCGCGGCGACCGTGCCGCAGATCTTCCCCGCGATGCATCCGTTCGCGATCCCGCCGCCCGTGAGCGGATCGATCATCCGCGCCGCGTCCCCGACGAGCATGATCCCGTCGGCGACCGTCTGCTTGAGCGGAGGCGAGATCGAGACGCCGCCGCCCACCATGTCGATCTTCTTCCCCTTCGCGTAGCCCGGGTGGTGCTCGATCCAGCGGTCGAGGTACGTCCGGGCATCCGCCGGGTTCTGGACCTGGCTCACCTGGACCCCGATCCCGACGTTCGCGAGGCCGTTCGCCTTCGGGAAGACCCAGACGTAGCCGCCCGGGGCGACCCTCCCGAGGAAGAAGTCGCAGTAGCGGGCGTCGCAGTCGACGTTCGTCATCCGGTACTGGAGGCACGTGTCCATGTCGCGGACCGCGATGTTCGTGGGGAGGCCCGCCCACCGGCCGATCTGGCTCTCGAAGCCGTCCGCGCCGATCGTCACGGGCGCCCGGACCTCGTACGTCTGGCCGAACTCCTTCACCTTCGCGCCGACGATGCGCCCGCCGTCCTTCAGGAGCCCGACCGCCGCGGTCTTCAGCTTGACCTCGACGCCCGCGTTCGCGGCGTCGATCGCGAGCTGCTTATCGAACTCGTCCCGCTCGACGACGTAGCCGACCTCGTTGCCGGCGTGCTTCTCGTTGATCTCGAAGACCTTCTCGCTCGGCGAGAAGATGCGCGCCCCCTCCACCTCGAGGTTGATCCAGCGACCGGGGGTGATCCCGACCTCGGGAAGCCAGTCCTTGCTCATCCCCTCCCCGCACCGGACCGGGCTCCCGATCTCCTGCCGCTTCTCGAGGAGGAGCACCCTCGCCCCGGATTTCGCGGCCCATTTCGCGGTCATGCTGCCCGCGGGCCCGCCGCCGATCACCAGTACGTCCGTCGTCAGGTCGGGCATCGTTCCTCCGTCCTTCGGTCCCCTCAGTCGATCTCGATCGCGCCCACCGGGCACGCCTTCACGCAGATCTCGCACCGGGTGCAGACCTTCTCGTCGAACGTGATGCGGGTCTCGTCGAGGTAGATGCAGTTGAGCGGGCAGATGCCGACGCACGCCCCGCAGTAGATGCAGAGCTGGCCGGACGACTCGATATGGAGGCTTTTCTTGTTCGGCACGGCGCCCCGGCTACGACGGAACCGGGCGGTATAAAAGGGCTCCTTGAGCGGTGGCGGCCGCTCACGCGGCGGGCGGCGCGGGGGCCGCATGGGCGCGCGCGGCGAGCCAGCGCTCCGCGTCGATGGCGGCCATGCACCCGGAGCCGGCGGCGCTGACCGCCTGGCGGTAGTGGCGGTCCTGCACGTCCCCCGCCGCGAAGACCCCTTCGACGCTCGTGCGGGTGTGATCGTGGACCTTCACGTAGCCGTCCCGGTCGAGGTCGAGGACCCCCCGGAAGACCTCGGTCGAGGGCACGTGGCCGATGGCGACGAACAGGCCGCCGACCTGGAGCTCCCGGGTCGAGCCGTCCTTCACGCTGCGCAGCCGGATGCCCTCGACCGAGTCCCGGCCGAGGACCTCGACGACCTCCGAGTCGAGCGCGAACGAGATCTTCGGGTGGGCCCGGGCCCGCGCGGCCATGATCGGGCTCGCGCGGAGCGTGTCGCGCCGGTGGACGATC
This sequence comes from Thermoplasmata archaeon, assembly GCA_030042855.1. The sequence goes on along the minus strand of JASHYU010000189.1, from coordinate 6,828 downwards.
GTCACGTGCGTCGCGAAGTTCGTGAGGAAGAGCGCCTCCTCCATCGCGGTGTCCCCGCCGCCGACGACGGCGAGCTCGCGGCCCTTGAAGAAGAACCCGTCGCACGTGGCGCACGCCGAGATCCCGTGGCCCATGAGCCGCTTCTCGGACGCGAGGTCGAGCCACCGGGCGTTCGCGCCGGTCGCGACGATGACGGCGTCCGCGAGGAAGCTGCCCTGCGCGCCGGTGTCGACGCGGAACGGGGTCCGGGAAAAGTCGACCCGGGTCGCGTTGTCGTCGAGGAACTCCGCCCCGAACCGCTCGGCCTGGCGGCGCATCCGGTCGATCAGCTCCGGCCCCTGGACCCCCTCGGGGAACCCGGGGTAGTTCTCGACGTCCGTCGTGATCAGGAGCTGGCCCCCGGCGGGCACCCCCGCGATCACCAGCGGCTTCAGCTCGGCCCGCGCCGCGTAGAGCGCGGCCGTGAGGCCGGCGGCGCCGCTGCCCAGGATGAGCAGTCGCACCGCGCGGGGATCGGGGGCCATCGCAGATTCGAGTCGGCGGGGGATTAAAACAGAGCCCCCGCCGCGGGAGGGCCCCCTCAGCGCCGACCGGCCGGGAGGCGGAGCCGGTCGGGCGCGTCCGCCTCCGCGTACGCGGACCGGAAGAACAGGAGCGGGAGCTCGTCGCGCCCGGACTCCTGGTGGTCGACCTCCCCCACCAGGAGGACGTGGTCGCCCGCGACCGTCCGGGCGGCGACGTGGCATTCGAGCCCTCCCAGGGTCGCGTCCAGGAGCGGGGTCCCGCCCGGCGCCCGGTGGAACGCCACGTCCCGGAACTTCGCCTCGGACGGCTCATTGCGCGCGAACCGCTCGCTCAGGGCGCGCTGATCCGCGGCGAGGAAGCTCACCCCGAACCGACCGGAGCGCGCGATCACGGGGAGCGTGTCGACGTCCCGAGCGAGGCTCACGAGGACGCTCGGCGGCGTGAGCGATACCGAGAGGAACCCGTTGACGGTGAGCCCCGCATCGACCGTGCCGTCGTGCGCCGTGACGACCGAGACGCCCGTCGCCCAGCGCCCCATCAGGTGCCGGAACTCTTCGGGGCTCGACGGGGCCATCGCTCACTCGTCCCGCCACTTGAACAGGCGGACCGCGAGGGCGAAGACGACGAGGCCCGCGACGAGGACGATCGCGAGGTCCGCGAGCGCGCGCGACATGTTGGCGAAGAGCATCACCTGGTTCATCCCGTCGATCACGTAGTAGAGCGGGAGGACGTGGGCGAACGTCTGGAGGTACGGCGGGAAGCTCGACACGGTGAAGAACGTTCCCGAGAGGAACATCATCGGGATCGTGATGATGTTCCCGATGAGCGCCGCGCTCTCGGGGGTCTTCGCGACCGTGCCGGCGAGCATCCCGAGCGAGACGAAGAAGAACGGCCCGACGATCAGGAAGGGAACGAGGCCCAGCGTGAGGGCGACGTGGGCCGAGAACAGGTAGACGCCGGCCCCGATCATGATCCCCGCCGTGACGAACGTGAGGGCCACGTACCACGTGATCCGGGAGAGGAGCCATTCGGCCCGGGTGAGCGGCGTCAGGGAGAGCTCCCGAAAGATCCCGTCCTTGCGGTAGGATGAGGCGATGTCGACCATCGAGAACATCGGGCTCGTGAGGATCGAGAACCCGATCAGGCCCGGGATCAGGTAGTCGATGTACGTGTAGACCTGGCTCCCCACGTTCTCGCTCGCGTAGCCGATCACGGGAGCGCAGACGGCGCCCGAGCAGGCGCGCGCGAGGTTGAACCCGTTCGCGACCCCCTGGACGGCGCCGAGCACCGTGCCCGAGGACGCGGCGTCCGACGGGTTCGTGAAGACGGTCAGGTTCGTCGGGGTCCCGTTCTCGTAGCTCGCCTGAAAGCCGTCCGGCACGATGATACCGACCGGGTCGTCGTTCTTACCGAGCCAGGAGGCGAAATTCGACGGCGAGACGGTCGCGTCGGAGACGACGCTGACCTTCACGACGCTCGTGTTGTTGAGCGCGGCGAGGAAGTCGCGGCTCACGGGGGAGTTGTGGTCGAGGTTGAGCACCTCGACGGTCACCGGCCCGCTCCCGGTCGCCGAGAAGATGAGGCCGAAGAGCGCGATCAGGATGATCGGGAAGATCAGGGAGAAGAACAGCGCGACCGGGTTGCGGAGATAGCTCCGCATCACGACCCGGAAGTCGGCCGCGACGTGCCGGAAGTTCATGGCGGCGTCTCCTGCTTCAGCGCCCCGTCATCCATCTGTCCGACGAGCCGGACGAAGACGTCCTCGAGGGTGTCCCGCGACGTCTGGAACGAGTCCCAGGGGAGGCCGCTCGCCTCGATCGCGCCGAGGATCTTCAGCGCGTCCGACTTGTCTGCCAGCTCGACGGACACCCGGCCGTTCTCGACCGACACGGGGCGGTCGAGGTGCTGCTCGAGGTACGTCGCGAGCTGGGGGGGCCCGGCGACCTCGATGCGCTCGGGCCGGCCGTTCGCGCGGATGATCTCGGAGGGCGTGCCGGCCGCGATGATCTTGCCGTGGTGGATGATCGCGACTCGGTCCGCGAGCAGCTCGGCCTCCTCGAGGTAGTGCGTCGTGAGGAAGACCGTACGTCCCTCCCCCTTCAGGCTCCGGATGACGGCCCAGATCGCCCGGCGCGCGTGGGGATCGAGGCCGGTCGTCGGCTCGTCGAGGAAGCAGATCTCGGGATTGTTCGTGAGTGCGAGCGCAAGACCGAGCTTCTGCTTCTGCCCGCCCGAGAGCGTGTCGAAGCGGGCGTCGATCTTGTCGAGCAGTTCCACCTGGGCGAGGAGCCGCGCCGGGTCGACGTCCGTGTGGAACAGCGCCCGGTAGTACTCGACCGCCTCCCGGGCCGTGATCTTCTCGAAGAAGCGGAAGTCCTGCGGGATCACGCCGATGCGCCGGTGGAGCGCCGCCCCATCGGTCCAGGGATCGAGCCCGAGCACCCGGACGTCCCCCGACGTCCGACGCCGGAGCCCTTCGAGGATCTCGGTGGTCGTCGTCTTCCCGGCGCCGTTGGGCCCGAGGAACGAGAAGACCGTGCCGGCGGGGACGGCGAAATCGATCCCGCCGACCGCGGAGAGGTTCCCGTACTGCTTCACGAGGCCGCGAACCTCGATGGCCTCGGTCATGGAACCCGCGTGGGGAGGGGACATATGAAGCCTCAGGCGGGCGAGCACTTCGCACGGGGCGCCGGGTCCCGCGCGCGGGACCGCTTGCTCGGGGCGACGCGAGGTTACGCCGTCCGCAAGCGCGACCGGCCGGGCGAAGTGATTTATCGGGGCGCCCCACCCCCGGCGCCGCCGTGCCGGCTGTCCCCCCCGTTCCGCGCCGACCGCTCGCGCACGCGCTCCCGGACCATCCGCTGTTCTTCGAGCCGGTCCCCCCGGGGCTACGCACCGCTCCCTCGGCGGTCGCGACGCGCATCGAGGCGCTCGCGTCGCTGCTGAAATCGGTCCCTCGCACCGACGCCACCGTCATCCCCGAGCTCGTCGACGAGAACCACGAGGGGCGGCCGCGGTACCGCTCGGGCGATCTTCGGCAGTTCGCGGGCGAGCTCGCCGCCCGCTCGGGCCGCGAGACGATCCTCAACAAGGCCGTGGCGTACGTCGGCTCCGAAATCGAGCTCGAGCAGTGGGCGCGGGAGACGGTCGCCCAGGGGATCCGCAACGTCGTCCTCGTCGGCGGAGCGAGCCGGTACATTCCGTACTCCGGCCCATCGGTCACGGCCGCCGACCAGCTCCTCCGGCCGATCTTTCGAACGGCCGAGGGGGTGATCGGCAACATCGCGATCCCCCAGCGAGAGGGGGAGGCGCACCGGATGCTCTCCAAGACGCGGGCCGGCGCGTCGTTCTTCACGACCCAGATCCTGTTCGACGCGCACCAGGTGACTCCGGTCCTGCGGGACTACGACCTCCTGTGCCGTCAGGCGGCGACCCCGCCGGCGCCGGTCGTCGTGAGCTTCGCGCCGATCGCGGACGAGATGGACCTCGAGTTCGTCCAGTGGCTCGGCGCCGACCTCTCGGAGTCGGCCGAGGTCGCGATCCTGGACGGACCCGAAGCGGAGACGGCGCAGCGGAGCGAGGCGCGGGCGTTCGAGGTTTGGGACGAGCTGGTCGGTGCCGTCCGGCGGGAGGAGCTCTCGGTTCCGCTCGGCGTCAACGTCGAGCAGATCTCTCCCCGGCACCTCGAGCCCGCGGGCCGACTCCTTCGCCGGTTCGCCGAGCGATCCCCGTTCGCGGCGGCGTAGTCCGACGGCGGCGCGCCGACGGCAGCGTCCGACCGTCGGTCCACGCACGCACGCCGTCCAGCTCGACGTCGGCCCCCGCGAGCGGACTCGCGAACCAGATCGGGGGCCCGGGCCGTCCGGGGGTTCGCCGCCCCGTGCCGAGCCCGAGCGAGATCGTGCGGGCGTCGATCGACTCCAGCTCGGGGGCCCACCCGATCGCCGGATTCAACCCGAACGTGAGCACGGCGGGCCGGTCCCGTCCGGGCCCCGCGCGGTCGTACCGCGCCGCGAACGTCGCTCCGCCGAGGTCGAAGGAGTAATCCGCGAGCCGGCCCCCGCGGAACGTCCATCGGGCCCCCGCGGTCGCCGGCGGGTCGAGGAAGCGCCGGTACGTCCGACGGTTCGACTCCCACGTGCCCTCCGCGGTACCCTCCCGTAAGGGGAGCGCGACGGTGCCGGAAGGGATCGAGGTCCCGAGCCGACCGGCGCGCGCATCCGCCGGGTCGACCGTCCCGTCCTCGATCACGATGCCCTGGCGATCGACCTCGGCGGAGAAGTCCGTCCCGTTCGGATGCCGGACCCGCACCCGCCGGGCGCGAGCGAGCCGACGCGCGAGCCGGAGCCCTCTTCGGTGGAGCTGACCCGGCGGGTAGAGGCTCGCGCGCCAGACCTGCCGCTGCCAGGCCTCGGGATCGACCCCGAAGTGGGCGGCCGCCGTGTCCGTAGTCATCGCGATGGCCAGCCGCGCCACGCGGACCCCATGCCGCTCCGCGGCGAGCCACCACGACGGTCCGTGACGGGCGACGGTCGAGTCGAGGTCCCGCTCGCGGAGTCCGTAGAGGCGAGGGAACGCCTCCGGGCCGGGCAGATAGACGTACGCGTCGCTCCCCGCGAGGAGCGCCGCGGACGAACGGGGAACGAAGCGGTTCCGGGGGAGCCGGAGCGAGCGGAAAAACGTCTCCTCCTCCTCGAGCACGAGGACGGGTTCGGCGCCCCGGCGGCGGGCCTCGCGGACCAGGGCGAGCGCCCACGGGAGCGCGTGGCTCCAGGTCTCGATGGTGACGATCTCCCCGCGGAGCACCCCGAGCGCGGGCCCGAGGACGGCCCGTGCCAGGAGGTCCTCCGCGTGCGCCGGGAGCGGCATCTCACGTCGGGGTTTGGAAGCGCGGGTGGCGGTATCCGGTCCTGCGAGCGGCGGTCGCCGCGGCGAGGAGCGGCCCCCCCCACCGCGGAAACTCCGGGTCGCCCGGCGGGTCTCCCGCGGCGACCTCGCTCCTCACTCGCCGACGCCCGAGGATCCCCGCCCCGAGTACGGCGGTCGCGCGGCGTGCCATATTCCCCCTCACCTCGGCGAGCAGAAGGGGTTTGTCGGTGGGGGAGGGTCCGGTCGCGGCGGAACGAGGCCCGGTCCGCCCCGGCGCCTCCGTGCTACCGCACCTTCGTCCGTCCATCGGCGAGGCGGAGGTTGACCCTCGCGGGGTAGCACAGGATCGCCGCACGCGGCCGGGGTGCGGTCACCGGACCGCCGTGCTGAGCACGCTGGTCGCGGCGCTCAGGTCCGAATTGTCCAGGAGGAAGATCGTATCGGTGTAGCAGGACAGCGCCTCGACGATATTGATCCCTTGGGCGGAAAGGACGCCCGCGAGGTGGCGGAGGAGGCCCGGCGTTTCCTCGATGCTCTCGGGGCTGGTGACCGCGACCTCGATGAGGTTCTTCCGCACCGAGATCAGTTGGTTCTCGCGCAACGGCCGGGTGACCCGGGGGACGGAGTCCTCGTCGACGATGATGACCGTCCCGCGGGAGACCTGGATCAGCCGGCAGAGCGAGTTCTCGTCCAGGAGCTCCTCGACCACGTCTCCGAGCCGCTGGAGCACATCGACGCTCTGCACGACCGTGATCGCGGCGACCTTGGTCCGGGTCTCGATCCGGCTCTTGCGGAGCACCCGACGGATGCCCGTCTCCCGGAACGATTCCGTCCCCCGCGGGTACCGTCGGCAGGCGGCGAGCACCGCCTCGCCTCCGGCGAGCCCGAGATCCTCGGATACGCGTCGCGCGATCGCCGAATAGTTGCCGATCCTTAGTCGGATCGCGTCCGCGAGGACCGGATGGGTGTCGAGGTACGCGCGCACCTGCTCGGCAACGGACGGGCCCGACATGATTGTCTGATTTAGGACAAATTCGCCTGATTTTGTCCGACAGTCGTCGTATCCTATAAAGCGGAGCTCGCCCGTCGAGCTCGCCAACCGAGGTCCCGTGACCCGTCCGAAGATCGTGCTCGCGTACTCCGGCGGACTCGACACGTCCGTCGCGATCCCCTGGCTCAGAGAGCACCGGGCCGCCGACGTGGTGGCCGTCACGGTCGACGTGGGTCAGCCGGTCGATCTCGAGGCGGTGCGCCGGAAGGCGATGTCCTCGGGGGCGATCAACGCCTACGTCCTCGACGCCCGGACGGAGTTCGCGGAGGAGTTCATCGGACCGGCGCTGCAGGCCAACGCCCTCTACGAGGGCGTCTACCCCTTGAGCACGGCCCTCGCGCGGCCGCTGATCGCGCGCCATCTGGTCCGGATCGCGCGGCGCG
>JASHYU010000018.1 GCA_030042855.1 Thermoplasmata archaeon | reverse complement strand
CCCGGTTCAGTACCGGACGAAGCTCGAGGGCGCGGGGACGGAAGGATCGGGCCCCCCGGTCGTGATCGTCGTCGCGTCCAACACGCCGTACTGCGCGACCGCCCGACGGTGGCTGGACGGGGAGCTGGGGACGAGCCGACTGGTGGTGGTCGGTTCTCGGGATCCGGCCGTCGCGCCGGGGTCCGGGATCCATCGGGTGCCGCTCCCCGTGCGGGCCGCGCCGTTCCTGCAGATCGTCCGGGGCCTCCTCTCGGGAACGGGGCCCGCCCCGGGCTGACCGATCCCGCCCCGCGGGACCGAACGAACTCCCGGGAGCGACGACGCGCTACCCGCTCGCGTGGTCGACGACATCGACCGACGGGGGACCCGGACTCCCCTCCGGGAACCAGGACGGGGGCTCCACGATCGGGATGTCGATCCGCGTCGACTCGCCGAGGGCCGCCTCCGCGATCGGAAACCCGCTGTTCCGGAAGACCTCGAGCATCGGGTCGTTCGTCGGCTGCACGAACGCGAGGAACCGCCGGATCCCGTGGCTGCGCGCGACGGCCGCGAGCCGGTGGAGGAGGAGCGTCGCGAGCCCCCGACCCTGGAAGTCGTCCCGGATCAGAAAGGCGACCTCCGCGAGGAGCGGGTCGCCCCCCTCGACCGCGTACTCCGCGTGCGCGACGAGCCGACGTCCCTCGGGGGCGTGCGTGAACACGACGAGGGAGAGGCGCTCGGGGCCGGAGCGGGCCGCCCCTTCGAGGATCTCGTCCCGGACGCGGTCCCGGGGGATCGGAAGGAAGTAGCGCGCCTCGATCGATTCGGACGAGACGTGGCCCAGGAACTCTTCGACCGCCTCCCGGTCCGACGGGACGATCGGCCGGATCCAGACCGGCTGACCGTCGCGGAGGTTCGCCGGACCCTCGGGATCCGGATCGACCGCGTTCCACGCGCTGGGGGGAGGGATCATGGGTCGCGCTCGGAGTCCGCTGGGCACCCCGCCTCTTCAACTGCCGGTCAACCCGATTTTACGCTCCGCTCGCCACCGACCGAGCCCCCCGGGTCGGGCCAGCGATGCGACGGCGCGGCGTTCGCCGCCGCGAGCGAGCGCTCGGTGTACTCCGCGAGGCGACGGTCCTGCGCTCCCTCGAGCCGGAGCGCGGCCCAGCCCCAGTGGATCGCGATCCGGTCCCCGACGGCGAGCTCGGGGAGCAGGCGGGGATCGTACGCCACCTCGCGGTCCCGGGGCGAGCCGAGGACGAGCGCCCCCGCGCGCACGTCGACGAACGGTTGCGTGACGACGAGCCGGTCGGCGGCGATCGCGCGGACGTCCGCGCCGGCGGGCCGGCACGCCTCGAGGTTCGCGAGCGTCGTCGGGACGTGACCGGTCACGGCCCCGACCCCCACGAACGCGACGTGGAAGACGTGGTGCGGGATCGGGTGCGCGGGCAGGTCCCGCTCGAGCTCCCGCGCGACGAACGCGGGGAGTCCGCGTCGGCTCAGGGCCCCCAGGATCTCCCGAAAGTCGTTCCGATCGAACGCCTCCAACAGCGAGTTCCCGATCCAGTACGCCTCGACGACCTCGCGGTCGAACGGGTCGAGACCGTGCTTCCGCCCGATCGCCTCGAGGTAGGGAAAGAGCGCCTCGAACCGGGAGAGCGCCGCCTCCGTCGCCGGCCGGCCCGTCCCCTCGACAATCGCCCGGTACAGCACGGGCTCGGCGTCGGACGGGCCGCAGTACTGGAGCCGGTTCGTGGCGATGCTGAACCGGGCGGCGAGCTGGAACCCGTCCATCTCAGGCGGTCGGCTCGAGCGGGCGCGGCCGTTGCTCGCGGAGGCGGCGGACCAGGTCGCGCCAGGGCGCGGGGCCGATCGTCGTGACGATCCCGAACGCGACCGCGACGGTCCCCGCCACCGACGCCGCGAGCACGATCTCGCCCCGCAGCCCGACGGCGAGCAGCCACGTCACGGGATACCCGGCGACGAGGACCGCGGTCGCGAGGCTCAGGTCGACGCGGGCGAGCCCGCTGTACCAGGTCGCCACGAACGCGGTCAGGAGGACCGCGCTGATCGCGACCCACGCCCACTGCGCGCCGGTAAAGGACGCGGCCGATCCCCACTGGGCCGTCAGGGTGAGGTAGGCGACGAGGAAGAGCCCACCGAAGCCCATGCGCCCGAGCCCGACGGTCGACGCCGGCACGTCGCGGAGGGTTCGCTTCGAGATCGTGTACTCGCCGGCCCACAGCACGGTCGCCGCGAGCACGTAGATCGACCCGTCGGTCCAGACGACCGATTTCAGCGAGAGGAGGAGGTAGCTGCCGGCGAGCAGCAGGACCGCCCCCAGGACGATCTCCCAGCGGAACCGCTCCTTGAGGAACACCCAGGCGAAGACGGTCGCGAACAGGAACAGCGTGCGGTAGAGGAACGAGGCCGTGGTCGCGCCCCCTTCCGCCGTCGCGAGCTCGAGCCCGTGGAAGAACAGCAGGAACGGGATCGCCCCGCCGACGAGGCCGATCGTGGCGAGGCGGGCCCAATCCCCCGCCCGCAGGGGGGAGGCGGTGGGGCGGCGGACCGCCGCCAGGAGCGCGAACGGGACGAGCATGCCGGCGACGGCGAGGTTGCGCACGGTGACGAACGCGTCCGAGTTGGTGCCGGCAACGGCGTAGATGTTGACGAACGTCGAGACGCCGCTCACGACCGCCGTGGCGAGGACGAGCCCGAGCCCGAGGGCAAACCCGTGCCGGGCGCTCCCTCCGCTCACCGGTCCCATCCCCCGCTCCCCCGCGCCGTCCGGTTCATCTCGGGGTCCCTCCGAGCGCCGGCGCCGGACCGAGGCCACCTTCCGAAAGCCCCGACGCGAGCGCGTCCCGGACCTCGGCGGCCTGTTCCGGCGTGAGCCGTCGGATCGCGAAGCCGGCCTGCACGAGCACGGAGTCGCCGACCGCGGCCTCGGGCAGGTAGAGGAGGCTCACGGACCTCGACTGGCCCGGATACTCGACCTCCGCGGTCCGGAGCCCATCGTCGCCGACGGACACCCTTCGGACCACGCCGGGGATCGCGAGGCACATGTCAATCCTCCCGAGGCGCCGGGCGCCGATAGCCGTCGTGGGGCGCCCGGGTCCTCATCGATCCACCTCGGCACCCGCGACGTCGACCGACCGCAGGACCAGCGCGCTCGATCGCGGGTCCGCGGGGTCCTCCGAGACCTCGACGTCGAGCCGGGCCCCCTCGGCCGGGGTGCCGCGGACGATGTCGGGCCACTCCTCGCGCAGATGCTCTTCGTTCACATGCGAGAGCGCCCCGATCCAGATCACCGCACGCCGGATCACGTTCGCGCGCTCGCGCTCCGCGATCTCCGCGAGCTTCGACCGGAGGTCCCGGAAGAGCGCCTCCTCATGCATGGCGCGCGGGGCCCCCCGTTCCCCCCAGCTCCGCCTCGATCCGACGGCAGACCTCGGGCACCGCCGCGCGCGCGGGCGCGCTGCGGACGTTGCCCGCCTCGGTCGCCCCGGCCTCGATGCCGAAGATCGTGAGCCGAGCCGGGAGCCGATGGAGGCCGCGCGCGAGCTCGAGGACGTCCGCGAGCGACAGGCCGTGCGACGAGAGGGCGCCCCCGTTCGGCGCGGGCCGGGGGTCGTCCGGGTCCCATCGGCGGATCGTGCCGGGCGGCTGGTCGGACCGCATCGCGTCCACCAGGATCACCCGGTCCCGGCCCTCCCAGACGTCGAGGAGACGCGTGAGGTCCCCGGGACCTTCGCGCACGTCCGCGGCGAGCGTCCCGCGGCGCCCGAGCTCGCGCACCACGTCGAGCCCGATGCCGTCGTCCGACCGCTCGTCGGTCCCGATCCCGATCACCAGCGGTCGAGCCGCCCCGACGCTATCCACGGTCCACCTCGAGCTTCAGGAAGTGCGTGGCGCAGGAGATGCACGGGTCGTGGTTGCGGATCGCCCGCTCGCAGGCGTCGGCGAGCTCGGGATCGGGCCGGTCGATCGCCCGGCTCACCACGTGGCGCACATCCTCCTCGATCCGCGACTGGTTCTGCGAGGTCGGCGCGACGATCTTCGCCTCCCGGATGCGTCCATCGGCCGCGAGGTCGTACCGGTGATAGAGCATCCCCCGCGGGGCCTCGGTGACCGCGCGCCCGACGCCCCCGGCGAAGCCGTCCGGCGGCTCGACCCAGGCGCGCGCGGGCGGCACGTACGCCCGGAGGAGCCGGAGGGCCTCCTCGCACGCGAAAGCGACCTCGATCGACCGCACGAGGATGCTGCGGTACGGGTTGCGCACCTCGGGCTCGAGGCCGATCTCCGCGACGAGGTGCTGCGTGCGCGGCGGGAGTCGGTCGCGGTTGAGCGCGAAGCGCGCGAGGGCGCCCACCAGGTACGGTCCCCCACCCCTCCGCCGGGACTGGAGCGCGTGGGAGTATGGGACCTGGACCTCCTCGAACTCGTCCTCGAAGCGGTCCTGGGGGATCCGGAGCCCGCGGCTCGACACGATCGCCCCCTCGTTCATCGGATAGCCGTCCGGCGCGCGCAGCGCGACGAACTCGTAGTCCTCCTCGACGTTGGGGAACGTGAGCCCGGCGGCGAACCGGACCGTCCGCTCGGCCGAGCGGAACGCCTCCTCGAGCACCGGCTCGAGGGGCGCGAGCTCGTCACGGCTCGGCACCCGGTAGAACCCCCCGACGCGCACGTTGACCGGGTGGATCTCCCGGCCGCCGAGCAACGCGAGGAGCGCGTTCCCGGCCTTCTTGAGCGCGAGGCCGGTCGCGACCGCGTCCGGGTGATCCTTCGCGAGCCGGATCGCGTCGGGGTACCCGAGGAAGTCCGGGGCGTGCAGGAGATAGATGTGGAGCGCGTGGCTCTCGATCCATTCGCCGCAATAGAGGAGCCGCCGCAGGTCCCGCACGCCCTCCGGGACCCGAACGCCGAGCGCGCGCTCGATCGCATGGCACGCGCTCATCTGGTACGCCACGGGGCAGATCCCGCAGATGCGCGCGGTGATGTCGGGGGCCTCGCGGTAGGCGCGGCCCCGCAGGAACGCTTCAAAGAAGCGCGGGGGTTCCCAGATCTTGAGCTCGACGTTCTCGACCGCGCCGTCGCGCAGCCGCACCGTGACCGCCCCCTCGCCTTCCACGCGGGCGAGGTAGTCGACCTGGACCGTCCGTTCGGTCATCGCTGCCCTCCGTCCGAGCTCACCGCGGCGTCCGCCGCGGCCCGGAACGCCGGGGCGAGCGCGTTGAACGTACGGAACACCTGGTACATCGGCAGGGGGGCGAGGCCGACCTCGCCGAGCTTCGCCAGCATCGAGGGGACGTTGGGCGTCGCCTGCGGGCCGAAGCACCCGTAGCAGCCCCGGTCGTACGCCGGGCAGATCGCCCCGCACCCGGCCTGGGTCACCGGCCCGAGGCACGGGGTGCCGCGCGCGACCAGGACGCAGACGTTCCCCCGGCGCTTGCATTCGATGCAGACGCTCTCGTTCGGCACGTTCGGCGCCCGATCGGCGAGGAACGCCGAGATCACCTCGAGGAGCTGGGACTTCGAGATCGGGCAGCCCCGGAGCTCGAAGTCGACCCGGACGTGGTCGGCGATCGGGGTCGACGTCGCGAGCGTCTCGATGTACTCGGGCCGGGCGTAGACCGCGCGACGGAAGTCCTCGATGTCGGCGAAGTTGCGGAGCGCCTGGATCCCCCCCGCGGTCGCGCAGGCGCCGATCGTGACCAGGAATCGGGACTCGGCGCGCACCTCCTTGATGTGGTGGACGTCGGCCGGGGTGGTGACGGACCCCTCGACGAGCGAGAGGTCGTACGGCCCCTCGGCGACCGCGCTCGACGCCTCTCGGAAGTTCGAGATCTCGACCCGGTCGGCGATCGCGAGGAGCTCGTCCTCGCAGTCGAGCAGCGACAATTGGCAGCCGTCGCACGACGCGAACTTCCAGACCGCGAGCCGGGGCTTGGCGCTCGCCATCGGGCTAGACCTCCTTGAGGGCGAGGAGCCGCGCGACCGCCGAGTACGGGAGCACGGGGCCGTCCCGGCAGATGAACGGGGCCTGGAACTGGCAGTGCCCGCACAGCCCGACCGCGCACTTCATGTTCCGCTCCATCGAAAGGTAGATCGCGTCCGGGGCGACCCCGCGCGCGACCAGGGCCTGGGCGGTGAGCTTCATCATGATCTCGGGACCGCAGAGGAACGCGGTCGTCCGGTCCGGGTCGAACCGCGCGTCCGGGATCCGGGTCGTGACGACCCCGACGTCGCCGTACCAGTCCCGCCCCGCCGCGTCCACCGTCACCTGGATGCGGAGGTCCGAGCGGCGGCGCCAGTCCTGCACCTCGGAGTAGAAGACGAGGTTCTTCGGCGTCCGCGCCCCGTCGATCACCTCGACCCGACCGTACGACTCCCGGTGCTGGAAGATCTCGTAGAGCACCGGCCGCAACGGGGGGAGGCCGAGCCCCCCGGCCACGATCACGAGGTCCCGCCCGACCGCCTCGGCCACGGGCCAGCCGCGGCCGTACGGACCCCGAACGCCGACCGTGTCGCCCGGGGTGAGGCGGGTCAGGGCGTTCGAGACCTTGCCGAGCGCCTGCACGGTGTGGACGAGCTGCCCGTCCGGCCCTCCGCCCGAGATCGAGATCGCCGCCTCGCCGATCCCGAACGCATAGAGCATGTTGAACTGCCCCGGCCGGAACGGCGAGGTCCGGCGGCTCGCATGGGGCCGCAGGGTGAGCGTGACGATGTCCGGGGTCTCGGTCGCCACCGCGCGCACGTCGTACGGGATCGGCGCGAGGGGGTGAACCCGGGACGCATCGGTCCCGGCCCCGGCGGCAGCGCTAGCGGCCATAGATGTCCAGGAGCTGGAGGCGGGTGTTCTCGAGTCGTTCGGCGAGGACGGGGACGAAGCGGATCAGGAACTCGTAGCCCTGATCAGGATGCGCGTGCAGCGTGCGACGGACGACGCCGCCGTCGAGGACGAGCATCCGCGTGGGCTTCAGGGCCCGGACGTTGAACCGCCAGCGATGGGGCGGGACGAGCCACGACCAGCCCACGAGCTCGCCCGGTCCGACGGTCTGGACCGTGATCGGCGGTCGGTCCGCCGCCTCGAGCTCGAGCGCGACCTTCCCGTCGACGACGAGGAAGAACACGTCCGCCTCGGTGCCCTCCCGGGCGATCGTCTCGTCGACCGCGTAGCTCCGCTCGGTCGCGTCCAGCGTGACCGCATGGACGAACTCCTTCGAAAGCCCGTGGAAGAACGGGTGGTCCGCGAGCTCGCGCTCGAGCTTCGCGGAGGGTCCGCCGCTCACGGAGCCCCTCCCTTCACCGGCGGGGCGGGCGACCGACGGATCGCCGCCACCTCCTCGGTGAGATCGATCCCGACCGGGCACCAGGTGATGCACCGGCCGCATCCGACGCAGCCGGACGAGCCGAACTGGTCGTGCCAGGTGCCGAGCTTGTGGGTCATCCACTGCCGGTATCGGGACCGCCCCGATGCTCGGACGCTCTTCCCGTGGAGCTCGGTGAACGCGAGGTTGAAGCAGGAGTCCCACCGGCGCCAGCGCTCGACCCGGGTGGCATCGAGGTCGGGGACCTCCTCGTTCGTGCTGCAGAAGCAGGTCGGGCAGACCATCGTGCAGTTCGTGCAGGAGAGGCAGCGCTTCGCCACATCGTCCCACCGGGGGTGCTCGAGGTTCTCCCGGAGGAGATCGCGGATCCCGGTCGTGTCCATCGTCCGGCCCATCGATCCGGCGGTGCGCGCGACGAGCGCCTCGGCGGCCGTGAGCTCCTCGCCGCCGGCGGGACGCACGGGTACGCCCGCGAGGACCTCGGCGCCGCGCGGCGTGCCCGCCTCGACGACGAATTCATGGCGGCTCGCTTGGAGGAGCTCGGTCAGCGCGAGGTCGAACCCGTCGCGCACGCCGGGCCCCGTCCCCATCGAGACGCAGAAGCACGTGGAGGCGGCCTGGCCGCACTGGACGGCGATGAGGAGCACGTTCCGGCGGCGACCCGCATAGCCCGGGTCGACGACGGGGCCGCCGGTGAAGACCCGGTCCTGGATCCGGATCGCCGCCAGCTCGCACGCTCGGACGCCGAGGTAGGCGGTCGGCCGCTCGTCGATCGGCTCGGGGCTCACCCGGAACGAGGTCCCGTCCCGGTGCGCCGTGAACAGTCGTTCGCGGGGCGGGTAGAGGTACTTCTTCCAGCTGTGCGGCCCGACGTTGTAGCCGAAGAGCGCGGCGTCCGCGCGTCGCTCGAGACGGTACGATCCGCCCTCCTGCCGGTCGGTCCAGCCGATCGGGAGGTCGGTCTCGGAGCCGATCGGTCCGTAGACGATCGCGCCGTCGCGCACGGTCGGACCGACGATGAGGTAGCCCTTCGCTTGGATCGCGCCGAGGAATTGGGGAAAATCGGGCCGCGCGAGGATCGAACGGCTCCCGACCTCCACCATCGACGATCGCCTCGCAGGGGATTGGCCCTTCGCAGAGAGTCCTCGATTATTTCATTCGACGTACGTCAACCAGGCCGCGTGGCCCGGGGACCGCCCCCGGATCACGTCGTCGTAGAGGGACTGCAGCCGCTGGACGATCGGATACTTCCCCGACCCGATCGGCCGTCCGTCGACCTCCCGGATCGGGGTGACGCCGGCCGCGGTACCGGTGTAGAACAGCTCGTCGGCCGTGAAGAGCTCCTCCCGGGTGAAGCCCGTGCGCTGGTACTCGATCCCGTCCTCGACCGCGAGCTGCACGATGGTGTCGCGGGTCACGCCGCGCAGGATCCCCGAGCTCGCCGGCGGGGTGCTCAAGACCCCGTTCCGGACCCGGAAGATGTTCTCCCCGGGTCCCTCGGAGACGATCCCCGCGCTGTTGAGGAGGATCGCCTCGTCGTACCCCGCGGCCTTCGCCTCGAGCTTCGCGAGGATCCCGTTCGCGTAGTTCGCGGCGCACTTCGCCTGGGGCGGGAGGGACCTCGAATCGATCCGCGTCCAGCTCGAGACCGTCGCGCGCACGCCGTGCTGGGTCCCCGCCTCGCCGAGGTACGCGCCCCACGGCCACATCCCGATTGCGATCTGGACACGGCTCGTGCTCGGGTCGAGTCCCATCTCCCCGTACCCGGTGAACGCGATCGGTCGGATGTACGCCTCGGGCCCCCCGTTCGCCCGCGCGAGTTCGACCACCGCCCGGACGAGGTCGTCGACGCTGTACGGGAGACGCATCTCGTAGATCTTGGCACTGTCCCGGAACCGCTCGATGTGCTCGCGGAGGCGGAAGACCGCGGTCCCCCGCTCGGCGCGGTGGCATCGGATCCCCTCGAAGATCGCGAACCCGTAGTGGAGCCCGTGCGTCAGCACGTGGATCTTCGCATCGTCCCACGGCACGAGCCGTCCGTCGAGCCAGATCTTCGCGGTCGGAGCGATGGCCGGCATCGGTGCTCCCCACGGCCGGTCGCGAGTTAAGTTCGGAGTCAACCCGACTTGACCGCCGCATTATGCGGGTCCTTTCCCCCTCGCAGCTCGGCACGATGATCGAGATACGGTTTCACGGACGGGGGGGACAGGGAGCGGTCATCGCCTCGGAGCTGCTCGCCCAGGCCGCGTTCCTCGACGGGAAGTGGCCGCAGAGCTTCCCGTTCTTCGGGGTCGAGCGACGGGGCGCTCCGGTGACGGCGTACGCGCGGATCGATTCGGAGCCGATCCGGGTCCGGACGGAGATCACGTCGCCCGACGTGGTCGTCGTGCTCGACCCGGGGCTGCTCGCCACCACGCCGGTCGCGGACGGGCTGAAACCCGGTGGCCTCTTGCTCGTGAACACCCGACAGCCGGCGGGGGAGATCGTGGCGCCGTCCGGCGTGCACCGGGCGGCCGTCGACGCGACCCGGATCGCCCTCGACCACACGCTCGGCTCCGCGATGATGCCGATCGTGAACACCGCGATCCTGGGGGCACTCGCCCGAACGAGCGGCGCCGTATCCCTCGAGGCCCTCTCCCGCGCGATCGACCAGTTCGTCCCGACGAAGCCCGAGGAGAACCGGCTGGCGGCGCGGGCCGGCTACACCGCGGTGAGCGGGGCCGACGACGGCCCGACGCCGGACGCGCGGAGCCCCGTCCCGGCGCGGCCGGCCGTCCCGTTCCCCGAGGGGCCGATGGCGACGCTCCCGAGCGAGCTGAACCGCACCGCGGCCTGGCGCACGTTCACCCCGAAGATCCACCTCGAGCGCTGCACGAAGTGCAACTTCTGCTGGAAGTTCTGCCCGGACGACGCGATCGAGTTCGACCCGCGGGGCTTCCCGGCGATCCGGCTCGCCTACTGCAAGGGCTGCGGGATCTGCGCGGAGGAGTGCCCGCCCGGGACGATCGAGATGGTCGCGGAGGCGTGAGGAGGACGGACGATGGTCGTTAAGGTGCTCTCGGGGAGCTATGCCCAGTCGTACGCCGCGAAGCTCGCCCGCGTCCAGGTCGCGTCGGCGTACCCGATCACCCCGCAGACCTCGATCGTGGAGAAGCTCGCGGAGTTCGTCGCCACCGGCGAGTTCGACGCCCAGTTCATCAAGGTCGAGAGCGAGCACAGCGCGCTGCAGGTCTGCATCAGCGCCTCCGCGCTCGGCGCCCGGACCTATACGGCCACCTCGAGCCAGGGGCTCCTGCTCATGCACGAGCTCCTCCACTGGGCCGCCGGGCTCCGTGCGCCGATCGTGATGGGGGTCGTGAACCGGGCGGTCGCGCCTCCCTGGAACATCGGGGCGGACCACACCGACACGATCAGCCAGCGCGACACGGGATGGATCCAGTTCTACGCGGAGAGCAACCAGGAGGTCCTCGACACCGTGCTCGAGGCGTATCGGCTCGCGGAGCGCCCGGACGTGCGCCTGCCCGTCATGGTCAACGAGGACGCGTTCTACCTCTCCCACACGGTCGAGCCGGTGGACGTGCCGGACCCGGCCGTGGTCGACGCGTTCCTGCCGCCCCGCGAGGGCCACGCCATCCTCGCCCCGGGCTCGACGCTGCGCCTCGGCTCCTTCACCGGGCCGGACCACTACGTCGAGTTCCGCGAGCGATTGGCCGCGGCGACCCGCCGGGTGCCGGGCGCGTTCGCCGACGTCGAGGAGGAGTACCGGCGGGCCACCGGCCGGACGCACGAGGGGGCGGTGCCGACGTACCGCACCGAGGACGCGGACGCCGTCCTCGTGACGATGGGGACGATGACCACGACCGCGCGGGGCGTCGTCGACGAGCTTCGGGCGGAGGGCCGAAGGGTGGGGCTCGCGAAGATCCGGCTGTTCCGGCCGTTTCCGGAGACGGACGTGCGGCGCGCCACCGGGTCCGCTTCCCGCCTCGGGGTCGCCGACCGGTCGTACACGTTCGGCCGGATGGGGCCGGTTGCGACGGAGGTCGCCGCCGCGCTCTATCCGGCGTCCGGTCGCCCCGACCTCACCGGCTTCTTCGCGGGGATCGGCGGACGGGATGTCACGCCGCACGAGGTGCGGCGGATGTTCGAAACGCTCCTCTCGGGCGGAGCGCCGTCGGTCCACTGGGAGGACCTCGAGGAGCAGGGGGTGACGGTCCATGGCTAAGCTCACGATCCCCGCCGAGGAGCTGATGTTCGCCGGGCACGCGGCGTGCCCGGGGTGCGCGGCGGCGCTCGCGATGCGTCTCGTCCTGAAGGGCCTCGGGCCGCGGACGATCGTATCGCTCCCCGCCTGCTGCTGGACCGTCATCGGGACGCCCTACCCGACGACCGCGCTGCGCGTCAACGTGCTCGACAACGCCTTCGAAGCGACCGGCGCCTCGATCTCGGGCCTGCGCGCCGCCGCCGACGCCCTCGGGATGAAGGGCGTCCAGATCGTGGGGTTCGCCGGGGACGGCGGGACCGCCGACATCGGCCTCCAGGCGCTGAGCGGGATGCTCGAGCGCCGGACGAACGCGATCTACGTCATGTACGACAACGAGGCGTACATGAACACCGGCGTCCAGCGGAGCGGCGAGACCCCCGCCGGGGCCTGGACGACGACCACCCCGGTGCGGGGGAACGTCCACGGCAAGCCCGAGCCGAAGAAGGACATGATGCGGATCGTCCTCGCCCATCACCCGGTCTACGCGGCGACCGTGAACCCGAGCTTCCCGGAGGACTTCGTCGCCAAGGTCGAGCGGGCGCGCGGGATGACCGGCCCCCGATTCTTCCACGCCTTGACGCCCTGCCCTCCGGGGTGGAAGTTCGACTCCGCCGAGGCGATCCGGATCGGCGCGCTGGCGACGGAGACGGGACTCTTCCCGCTGTACGAGGTGGACGGCGACCGTCTCCGGATCACGCGACGGTTCTCCCGGCTCAAACCCGTGCGGGAGTACTTCGAGCGGCAGGGGCGGTTCGCGCACCTGACCGGCGCCGAGATCGATCGGCTGCAGGCGGAGGTGACGGCCGG
The DNA here is from genome assembly GCA_030042855.1 of Thermoplasmata archaeon. The sequence continues at coordinate 1,490 of JASHYU010000018.1, read as the reverse complement.
CTGGGAGCGCCTCCTCCGGGAGGAGGCGGAGAGTTCGGAGCGTCCTCGACCGTCCGGGGTCCCGTCGACCCCGGTGGCGGTGGCTCCGCCGGTCCCGGCGGCGTGAGGACACCGTCCGGCAACCGGGGGAGATCGATTCGGATGGGCTCGGTCGCGGCTCCATCAGCGCCGGCCCTGGCCGCCTCGATGGCGGTGTCCGAGATCATGACGCGGGACGTGGCGACGACGCGACCGGGGGCCCGGCTGATCGAGGCCGCCCGGCTGATGCGAGAGCTTCACGTCTCCGGGCTCCCCGTGGTCGACGCGGCCGACCGGGTCGTCGGGGTCCTGAGCGAGAAGGACCTGGTGTGGCATCTCCACCGGTCGACCGGGGTGGCGAGCGCCCGCGGCCTCCTCGACCTCCTGCTCGATTCCGCCCCGTATCGGGGGCTTTCGCTCCTCGAGACCTGCCGTCACCGGCTCGAGAACGGGTTCGTGCGGGAGGCGATGAGCCGGCCGGCGATCACCGTCGGGGCCGCGACGCCCCTTCGGGAGGCGGCCCGAACGATGCGCGAGCACCGCATCCACCGGATCCCCATCCTCGACCGCCACGGGAAGCTCGTCGGGATCGTCTCGCGGGCCGATGTCGCCACCGCCCTCGCGCCGCGAACCCGTCCGCCCCGGCGGGGTTCCCTCCATCCGTCGCCGATCGGCCCCCGTCTGCGCCCGGGAGCGCTCGACCCGTACGCCGACGCCTGAGCGCGGGCCCTGGGTCAACTTGGCTGGACTAACCCCCTAAGAGTCCCGGGCCGGATTCCGCGACCGTGTCCGAGGTGAACCCCCGCCCGCGGCTCCCGGGACTCGCCTGGCTCGTCCTGCTCGGGGCGATGTGGGGGGCGATGTTCCCGATCACGAAGATCGGCCTCGACGCGGGCGCCCAGCCGTTCTGGATGGTGACGGTGACCTTCGGAGCGGCCGCGCTGGTGATGTTCCCTCTCGCGGCCCTCGCCCGGGCGAAGCGACCGAGCGCGAAGGCCCTCCTCGAATCCACGGCCATCGGGGCGCTGATGATCGGGGGCATCAACATCCCGCTGTTCTGGGGCGAGCAGTTCGCCACCGGCGGGGCCGCGTCCATCGTCTACGCCACCTCGCCCGCCCTCAGCCTCGTTCTCCTGACCGCGTACAACGGCGGCCCCACTCCGGGCGTGCGGAGGGTCGGGGCGCTCGGTCTCGGGTTGCTCGGAGTGATCGTACTCTCCCTTTCCGCCGCCCGCGGCGGGCCGATCACCAACCCGTGGGCCGTCGTCGCCTTCGCGGTCGGGGCGGTCTGCCAGGGCGGGGGGGCGGTCCTCATCGCCCTTCGGCGCCCCCAGGGCGAGGGACTCTGGGGTCAGGCCTCGCAGTTCGCCGGGGCCACGATCGCCGGGCTCTGCGTCCTCGGCCTCCTCCTCCCCGCGCCCATCCTACCGCTCACCTTCCCGGTGCTCGGGTCGGTGGCCTACGTCGCGCTC
>JASHYU010000188.1 GCA_030042855.1 Thermoplasmata archaeon | reverse complement strand
GAGATGCGCCTTCATCTCGGGGAGATAGCCCGCGAGCGCGTCCCGGACGTCCGCGGGCAGACGCGCGCTCTCCCCGTACAGGGCCGCGAGCGCTCCGGCAAAGAGCTGCGCGAGCTCCTCGAGCGCGTAGACCGCGACCCGCCACTCGAGGAGCTGGCGCGGATCCGGGCTCCCGATCCGTCGGGCGAGCGCCCAGTCCCGGCTGGCCAGGAAGAGCTGGCGGACGAGGAGGGCGAGGACCTTGTTGCCCTCCTCCTCCAGGGTCGCGAGGCGCCGGCCGCGCGTCGGCTTCTGGACGGCGGATTCCATCTCCTCGAGGAAGGCGATCAGGATCATCTTCATGCGTTGGACGAGCTGGGGCAGGCCGTACTTCGACGGGTCGATGAAGTTCTGGAGGACCATCCGGTTCGACTCCTGGGCGACGACCGAGACCCCCAGCAGCCCGCGGGCCGCCCCGAGGACCTCCTCGACGCGGTCCGGCGCGAGCGGCACGTCGGCGCGGACCTCGATCGCGTCGTGGCCGACCCGGTACGCCCCCACGATCAGCCGCTCGAGGACTCCGGGGGTGTCGAAGGCGCGGGCCTGGACCAGGAACGGTGCGCCGGCGACCGTGACGCCGGGCACTGGGGCCGGCTTGAGATAGAGGGCGCCGTCGTCGTTCTGGTCGAAGACGACGAGATCGCCGGGTCGCAGGTTCATCGCCTCCGCCCACGGTTTCGGAAGCGTGACCGCGATCGACGAATGGCCGGCTTTCAGCACTCGGCGCTCGCGGTTCGGCGTCCCCCACGCCATGTTGTTCCTCACGAACCTACTACGAGGTTCGTAGCTTCATTCGAGTGGTCTTTTTGAAGGTTTGGTTCCGACTCGCTCGGAACCTCGGGGTCGCGCTACGGCGTGGGCGGGAGCGCAGGCGGCTCCGGGGGAGGCGCGCCGCTCGGGGGGGAGGGCTCAGCGTACCCGAGCCGTTCGGGAGGCATCTCGAACTCGGAGCCTTCGCGCTTCCCGACCACGAAGCCGAGGACGATCGCGATCACCACGAGCGCGACGATCGTCCCGACGATGATGAACACGGCCGCGCCGGGACCGGTCGACGCGGTGGTCACGGTCACGTTCGACGGGAGGTCCATCCCGAAGGCGATGAATCCGTACATCCCCGCGGCGAAGTGGCCGGGCTCCTGGCAGACGAACTCGTACCATCCCGGGCCGGGCGATTTGAACGTGCCCGTCGCCACGTCGCCCGCGCCGGTGACGTTGATCGAGAAGAGGGCCCCGTGCGCCGCGAACACGCTCGGGATGTCGGCGGAGGCCGGGAGCTGGACGCCCTCCCAGTTCACGATCGAGAAGGTGTGGGCCAGCGTGTCGGCGTCCGTCACCGTGACGTTGATCGTGACGTTGGTCGGCACCATCTGGAAGTTGTTGGGATCGAACGTGTAGGGCGCGGTCGTCGTGACCGCGATCGACGGCGAGGTGTCCGTCACCACCGGCGAGGCGCGGGCCTCCTCGACCGAGACCCATCCGGCGGCGAGGACGAGGAGGAGGGTCGCGACCCCGAGCGTGAGCGCGGTGCGGACGTGAGTGGTGCGGACCCGCATGCGAGCTTTCCGAGGTTTGGACGCGCGCGAAACGGGGAGGCGGATTCAAAGCCCCTCCGTACGTACGCTCGGACCCGCGCGTCCGGACGCGCGGGAACGGCTCCTTCCGCCCAGTTCGTACGCGGGGAATATGTAGCTCGGTCGGCCCCTCCGGGAGGATGCTGCCCCGCCGGCCCCCCGGCCGATCGATCGCCGCGGTCGCGCCGTCCGGAGCGCTCGGCCTCGACGGTCCCTTCCTGCGGGCCGCTTCGAACCTCGCCCTCACGAACAATCTGATCTGGACGATGATCGCGATCAGCGCCGCGGGCGCGATCGTGACGTTCTCGTTCCTGGTCTACTCGATCTGGCGGTTTCGCGACCCGAAGGTGAAGGGGCGGCGGTATGGTTAACAAGTACGAGGTCGCGTGGACGCTGGCGGTCGTCGCGCTGATCGCGGGAGTGAGCGTCTACTCGACGATCCTGCTCTATCAGCTCGACAGCCTGCCCGCGGACCCGACCGAGTACGTCGACGTGATCGGCCACCAGTGGTACTGGGAGTTCTGCTACCCGGTCAACGGGTCCTGCTTCAACTCGAGCTATGACGCGTCGACGAACACGGTCACCGGGGGTGCGTTATGGGCGACGCCCGGCGCCGAGGTCCAGATCAACGTGACCGGCGCCGACGTCATCCACTCGCTCTACATCCCCCAGCTTGGCGTGCAGCTCAACGCGATCCCCGGACGGATGAACTACTTCGCCTTCGGGGTTCCGAACGCGGCCCCCGGCACGAAGTACATCATCGAGTGCACCGAGTTCTGCGGGGAGTTCCACGGTACGATGCGCTCATTCCTCATCGTCACGTAGAGGAGAGGATCGCCGCACGGCGATCGTCGGAAACGGAAGGCGGATCGGAGTTCGATGGCTCGCTCGGAGCCGCTGCGCGGGATCGCGTTCGATCTCTTCCACACGCTCGTCGACCCCGAGGACTTCCGGCCCAAGGAATTCCGGCGGGCGCGCGCCGTCGCCGAGGCCCTCGGACTCCCGGTCGACGAGTTCGATCGGGCCTGGACGGCGGACCATCCCGACCGGACCCTCCGCCTTCGCCCCACGATCGACGAGCGGCTCCGGGACTACTGCGCTCGCTTCGGGGTCGCGGTCGATCCGGCCCGGCTCGCCGACGCGCTCGAGCGCCTCGAACGGTACCCGGCGCTCGCGCTCCGGCAGCCGCGCGCCGGCACGCTCGACGCGCTCCGCGAACTCCGAAGTCGCGGTTGGACCCTCGGCGTGGTCAGCAACTGCGACGCGAGCGAGATCCGCTACTGGTCGGAGTCCCCGCTCGCTCAGCTCGTCGACGCGGTCGTCTTCTCCTGCGAGATCGGCTACGCGAAGCCGTCGGTCGAGGCCTACCGGGCGCTCGTCGACCGGTGGGGGGGCCTCCCCCTCTCCGCGGCGGCGTTCGTCGGCGACGGCTCCAACGACGAGCTCGCGGGCGCGCGGCGGGCCGGGTTCGCCCGCGTAATCTTCCAGTCGGAGTTCGTCGCGCGGAACGGGCTCCGTCCGCCCGCGGCGAACGAGCGCCTCCGCCGGGACGCCGATGCGTCGATCGACGCGCTCGCGGAGCTCCTCGATCCGGCGCGCTGGTGATCCGTCAGCGCGCCTCAGGCGCGCGGCCCACCGTGCGCGCCGCCACCGGGCCGACGCGGGAACCGGCCGGTGAACGAGGCGACCACGGCGAGGACCACGCCGACCCCGAGCAGGGCGGCCGAGCCGACGAGGACCCACGTCTCCACCACCGCGGTGCTCGGCGGCTTGGGCAGCGCGGGCACGGGGACGCCGACGTAGAGGTTGCCGGTCATCCCGCTCGCGAAGTGCCCGGGCACCTCGCAGATGTACTGGTAGACCCCGGCGGCGAGGACCGTGAAGTTCGCCCAGACGGTCGAGCCGGCGCCGCTCGGAACGTCGACCGAGACGAGCGGCGGGTGGGCGGCGAAGTACTGCGTGAAGTTCGCCGGCGAGAGCGTGTAGTTCGCCTGCGCGGCGAGGGTGAACGTGTGCCCGAGGCTGCCGGTGTTGGTCACCAGCACATCGATCGAGGCGGGGTAGTGCGCCGGCGCGGCCGCGAGCTGGCTCGGGACGAACTGCAACGCGTTGGTCGTGTTCTCCGAGAGGAGGAGGCCGGGCCCCGAGCTCGTCACGTTCAGGAAGCCGTACATGCCCGCCTGGAACTGGAACGGGACGAGCGACACGAACTCGAACGAGTCCCCGCCGACCGACGCGTTCAGGGAGACGTTCGCGTACATCTCCTCGCCCGGCGCGACCGAGACGTTCGCGAGCGAGCCGTTCGCCGCGAACCAGGCCGAGAGCTCATCCGGCGTCCAGGAGGTGTTGAGGACGAAGTGCGGCACCCGCGAGACGGTGAAGGTGTGCGCGTAGCTCCCCTGGTTCACGAGGAGGACGGTCAGCGTGGAGTTGGACGTGCCGATCAGCGAGTTGGGCACGAAGCGCGGCGTGTCGGTCAGGTTGACCGTCACCGGGGCGGTCGCGTTCTCGCCGCGCGCGAACCCGACGAGCGGGGCCGACGGGAGGCGCCCGACGGCGGACGCGATCGGCAGCGACGCGGTGGCGAGCAGCAGCCCGGCGAGGAGCCACGGGGCGGCCCGACGCCACGGTCCGCGAGGCCGACGCGAAGGCTCGTCGCTCATCGTCCCTCGGACGGGCGTGCGACCGGGGAGCGGTTGATATCGGCGATGTACGAATCCTTCTCGGCGGAGCGCGCGGGACGTCGTCAGCGGTTGGCGACCGCCGTCGGATCGCCCGAGGCGAGCGGGGCCGGGACCGGCGGGACCGGCGCGCCGCGGGTCGGCGTCTCTTCCGGACCGCGGCGCACGAGCGGCGGGAAGCGCGAACCGTGGTAGAAGCGGTGGTAGAGGTAGGCCGACTCGACGCCCATCACGGTCGCCATCACCCCGCCGAACGCCGCGACGGCGGGGACGGCCGCGCTCGTGGCCGCGACGGCGACCCCCGCGAGCGTCATCGCGAGGAAGACCCCGGCGATGCCCATGAGGAAGCGGGCCTCGGCCGGCGTCCCGCGTCCCCGGGCGAGCCGACGGACGAGCGCCCCGAAGACGCCTCCCATCAGCGCCGCCATGAGGACGCCCCCGACGAGCGGGTACGCGGTCACCCACGGCGCGATGACCGCGGCCAGCGCGAGCCCGTAGAGCGTGCCGCGCTCGACCCGGGAGATCGGCGCCCAGAGGAGGACGGCGGCCATGATCGCCGCCATGGACCACAGGAACCAGACGGACGTGAGGCCGAGGGCGAACGTGGTGATCAGGTCGAGGGGCGTCGCGGAGCCCCCGTAGGCGAAGAGGATCCCCATGATCACTTCGGCGCCGGCCGTGTCGAGCGCGAGGAGCGCGGGCCACACCGGGCTGTCCCGCGACGCGCGTCGATCGCGGAAGAGGATGAGCGAGACGAACCAGAGCCCGGCCGGGGCCATCATCATGAAGTTGAACGCGAGCAGGACGAGCGTCCACGTCGTCGTGCCGTTCGAGTTGAGGAAGACGTAGAGGAGCGACAGGAGGAGCGTGCTCCCCCCGAAGATCACCGCGAGCGCGAGCGTGAGCTGGGTGAGGAGCGGCGGAGCGCCGTCGGCGGGCAGGACCTTGCCGAGGATGAAGATCGCGATCGCGACCATCGCGAGGGCGATGATCACGAAGCCGAGCGGATCCGGCGGGAGCGCGAGCGGCGGCAGGGGGAGGTCCATGCCGCCCGCGCGACGGGGTCGCCTTTCTTATTCTCCCGGTTGCGACCGGCCGCGGGGCGCGCGCGGCGCGGGCCGTCGGGGGACCCGGTCGATCACGGCTCGCTCGACGTCCCGCGGACGAGCGCGGGGTCGAAGCGACGGATCAGCTGGGTCGTCACTTCGACGAGGGGGTGGTGGGCGGATCGGTCGATCTCGATGTCGGCGACCGTCGCGAGGTGATGCTCGCGCGCGAGGCGCTCGAAGCCGGTCTCGAGCGGCGCGAACTCCTCGGGCCGGTCGCACGTGAGGATGAACGCCTGGAGCTGCGTGAGGCCCATCTCGCGGGCGGCCAGGGCCCGGTGGTGGCCGTCGACGAGGATCCAGGTCGCGCCCTTCCGGAGCACGAGGACCGGCTCCGCGAACCCCCGTTCGAGCTCGTAGCGGCGCCCCTCGAGCTCGTCCTCGTAGACCTTCCACTGCGTCGGCGTGAGCCGGTCGATGGGGACCAGCCCCCGGCGGAAGGAGAACGGGAGGTTGTACCGCTCCCCCAGGAGCCGCTTCAGCGTGTCCGCCTTGAGCGGCGAGGCCCGCTCGAAGTGCGAGCGGACCACGTCGAGGTTCGCGAGGAGACCGCAGAGGCGTCCGTCGGCGTCGATGATCGGGAGGTCGCGAAGGCCGAAGCGGAACATCACGCGCGCCGCATCATCGAGGCCGGTCTCCGGGCTCGCGGTGATCGTGCCGGGCCGGATGATCTTCGCGAGGCGCGTCTCGCCCTCGCCGGCGTGGCGGAGGAGCTCCTTCGCGCTCACGAACCCGACGAGCTTCCCCTGCGAGTCGGTCACCGGGAGCCCGTGGTGCCGCCCCCGCAGCAGCGTCCGGGTCGCCTCGGCGATCGTCGCGGTGTCGCGGACGTGCTCGACCTCGAGCACCATGTAGTCCCGGACCCGGACGCTCATCGAGGAACGCTGGGTTGCTCGTCGCGCAGGTAGGCGGTGAGCAGGTGGCAGATCACGAGGTGGAGGTCCTCGGTGTGCTGCATGCTGTTCGACGGGACGATCGCGGAGACGTCGACCAGGTCCTTCAGCTTCCCCCCGCCGATCCCCGTGAGCCCGATCGTCGTGAGCCCG
>JASHYU010000187.1 GCA_030042855.1 Thermoplasmata archaeon | reverse complement strand
GAGAGGAAGTGGAAGAGGTTCCACAGGTTGCACTTCCAATACCACTGCGTGTAGAACGCGACCGGCAGCAGCAGCCGCGCCGTCTCTCGGGCCAGTCCTTCCTCGAGGGCGCGGGTGTAGGCGGCATAGGCGTCCTGGGAGATCCGCTCGAGGTCGGCGCGGAACCGATCGACGACCTCCATCGGAAGGGGATCGCCGCGCCCTTGGCGGTTCTGGGTGGATTGATGTCGCACTTCCTCCGGCGGCGGTACTTCGTACTCGTCGGGGACGACACTGAACCGGGCCGACGCTTCGTTCACGGAGGACGTGCGGTGCCGGATGAACTGCCGGGCGACGAAAATCGGGAGCCGGATGAAGAACTTCAGCTCCACCATCTCGAACGGCGTCGTGTGGCGGTGCCGCATCAGGTAGCGGATCAGGCCGCGATCGTCGCGGAGCGTTCGGGTCCCGGCCCCATACGACACGCGGGCCGCCTGGACGATCGCCCCGTCGTTGCCCATGTAGTCGACGAGCGCGACGAACCCGTGACCGAGCACCGGGTGGCGCACCCCGATCAGGGCGTCCGCCTCCGGGACCACGGGGCGCACCATCGGGGCGGTCTCGTCGGGCACCGGGCCGAGGGAGTCGGCTCCGGCATATAGCCCGATGGCCGGGGGACCGGAACGCCCCCCGCTGCAAAGCCTATAGGTCGCGTGCAAGCTCGAAGACCGGGGGTGGGAGCGTGGCCCGGATCCTCGTCTGCGTCGCCTGGCCGTACGCCAACGGCCCCTTCCACATCGGCCACCTGGCCGGCGCGTACCTGCCGGGCGACATGTTCGCCCGGTACCACCGATTGCGGGGCGACGAGGTGCTGATGGTGTCGGGCTCGGACATGCACGGCACGCCGACGCTCGTGACCGCGGAGAAGGAAGGGGTCACGCCGCTCGAGGTCGCCGAGCGCTACCATGCGGTGAACAAGGCCGCGTTCGAGCAGCTCGGGTTCTCGTTCGACCTCTTCACGACCACACATACCGTCGTGCACGAGCGGACGGTCCAGGAGGTGTTCCTCGCGCTCCTCGAGAACGGATACATCCGGCGCCGGACGGCCGAGGGGGCGTACTGCCCGCAGCACCAGCGCTTCCTCCCCGACCGCTACCTGGTCGGCACGTGCCCCCACTGCGGGTTCCCGGAGGCCCGCGGGGACGAGTGCGACCACTGCGGGAAACCGGTCGAACCGCGGCAGCTGGGCTCTCCGCGATGCCTCCTCTGCGGCACCCCGGCCGAGTTCCGGTCGACCGAGCACTTCTACCTCGAGCTCGACCACCTCGAGGGTAAGCTCGCGGCCTACGTGGCCGGGACCGAGGGATGGCGCAGCGGTACGTTGCGGGTCGCGGAGAACTTCCTCGCCGAGGGTCTCCATCCGACGCCGATCACCCGGGATCTCGATTGGGGCGTACCGATCCCGCTCGACGGGTACGGCTCGAAGCGGTTCTACGTCTGGTTCGACGCGGTCATCGGCTATCTCGCCGCCTCGAAGGAATGGGCGATCCGGGCGGGCCGGCCGGACGCCTGGCACCGGTTCTGGGACGAGCGGGAATCCGTGCGGGCCTACTACTTCGTCGGGAAGGACAACAAGTTCCACCACACGATCATCTGGCCCGGGATCCTGCTCGGCGTGGGCGGGCTCAAGCTGCCGTTCGATGTCCCCGCCAACGAGTGGCTCCGGATCGACGGCGAGAAGATCTCGAAGTCCCGGACCGGCGCGATCGACGTGTTCATCCCGTCCTTGCTCGCGCGCTATCCGGCGGACGTGATCCGGTTCTATGCGGCGCTCCTGGCCCCGCAGAACCACGACACGGAGTTCGACGCGGCCGAGTTCCTCCAGGTCAAGGACGAAGTGCTGGCGAACCAGTACGGGAACCTCGTCCAACGCACCCTCGTCCTGGTGCGGGAGCGGTACGGGGGGCGGCTCCCGACCCCGCCTCCCGGATGGGACCCCCAGCGGCCCGGAGGTCCCGGCGAACGGATCCGCGCGTCGCACGCTCGCCTCACCGAGGAGTACGAGCGGGTCCACCTCAAGGAGGCGCTCGACCTCGCGCTCGAGGAGGTGCGGGAAGCGAACCGCCGCTTCCACGAGGCCCATCCGTGGCGTGCCGAGGCGACCGAGCGGGCCCTCGCGCTGTACGAGACCGTGTGGCAGTTGAAGGCGATCGCCACGTGGCTCGCCCCGGTCCTTCCGTTCTCGAGCGCCGAGGTGTTCCGGATGATCGGCCAGGACGGTCCCCCCGGACCCGGAGCCTGGGACGCGGTGACCGAACCCCCGCGTCCCGGCGAGCCGCTGCGCGAGATCCGCCCGCTCTTCCCGAAAGAGGAGGGCCCGGCGCCGCCGCCCACCGGCCCGACCGCGCCCGCCCCCGTCGATGCCTCCGACCTCCCCCCGCTCGCGGCGAAAGTCGGAGAGATCCGTTCCGTCACGGTCCATCCGGCCGCCGACAAGCTCTACGTCCTCGAGATCGACGTCGGGGAAACGGCTCCCCGGACGGTCGTCGCGGGGCTGCGCGCGTCCTATGCCCCGGAGGAGCTCCTCTCCCGCCGGGTCGTCCTGCTCGCGAACCTCGCGCCCCGCACGATCCGTCGGATGACCTCCCAGGGGATGGTGCTCGCGGTCGACCACGAGGACCGGGCCGTGCTGCTCTCGCCCCCGGACGGAGTCGTCCCCGGAACCTATCTCGCGGGCCGCGGGCCGGACGACCGAACGATCTCGTACGAGGAGTTCGCGTCGGCCCCCTTGCGGATCGGCCGGGTGACGGGTCCGGCACCGGACGGCGGGCGCACGGTCGACCTCGGCGATCGGTCCGTGACCATCCCCGGCGACTGGGAGGAGGGAACCCTCGGAGTCGTCCGCCTGGCCGGCGGGACCGACGGGGCCGCCGAGTGGCTCACCTTCGGCCCCGGCCTCGCTCCCCGACCCTCGGCGAACGTGCCGCCGGGGGCCCGAGTGCGATGACCGACGTCCTGCGGATCGACCTCCACGTGCACTCCCGGCACTCGCCGGACTCCCGGCTCGCGCTCGACGACATCGCCGGCCGGCTCCCGTACGTCGGGATGCGGGGCTTCGCGATCACCGACCACAACTCGGTCGCGGCCCACGGGGAACTGCCGGCGCTGCGCGAGCGGTTTCCCGGAGTGCTCGTGGTGCCGGGGGTCGAGGTGACCACGCGCGAGGGGCATCTCCTGGTCTACGGGATCGACGAGGCGCCGCCCCCGCGCCGACCGATCGCGGAGACGCTCGACTGGATCCGCCCGCGCGGGGGGATCGGGATCCTCGCGCACCCGTTCCGGATCCCCCACGGGGTGGGGCGTAGCGTCGCCCGGACGGCGGCCGTGACCGCGATCGAGACGATGAACGGCCACTCCTCGCTCGTCGCGAACGCCCGGGCCGAGCTCTTGGCCGCCGAGCGCCATCTCGGGGAGACCGGGGGGAGTGACGTCCACGAGCTCGCGGATCTCGGTCGGGCGTTCACCGAGTTCGCTCCCGAGGTCGACTCGGTCGACGGACTCCTCGAGGAGCTCCGGCGCGGTCGGACGAACGGCGGCGGGAGCTCCCTCCGCTGGCCCGGCCGCCTCCGGTGGAGCGTCCGCGCCGGAGCGTTGCGGATCGCCCGCGGCCTTCGCGCGGTCTAGCGTCGGTGCGCGCCCCGACGGCTTTAAGCCGAGGTCTCCTGCCCGTCGCCGCGCCGAGGTGGCAGAATGGTTAATGCGACGGACTGCAGATCCGTTTCCTGGGGGTTCGATTCCCTCCCTCGGCTCGTTTTCCGAGGATTAGCACCGACGGTTGCTTGCAGGAAGTAGCCGCTTCAGCCGGCTGACCCCAGGTAGGACAACGCCCTGTGTTCGAAAGGGTCGGTGGGGCGGGGTTCCAAGGCCTCGCGCGAACAAGGGGCCCGTTGTAGACCAAGCCCACGATGCAGTTGCCGAGGGTTACCCAGCATATTTCATGCGGGACTCTCTCCCAATCCCAAGGACGTCGATCAGACGTCGGACCGAAGGATTGGAGGGAGCGAAATGGCGAAATCAAAGAGAGGGGATCGACGGACCAGATGGGCCTTGGGCACGTTAGTCGCGTTGGGGATCGCGGTGGGGATGGCGGTGTCCCCCGGATTCTGGACGGCCGCTACGGCCCGCAGCGCTTGGTCGATCGAAACAGCGGGGAAGGACGCGTCGTGCACGGTTGGCGACGCGCATCGCAATCCCGCCTACGATCCCGTGAACCACTACGTCTACGTCCCTAACCCTGACTCGAGCAACATCAGCGTCATCAAGGCACCCTGTACGGTCGTGGCGACGATCTCAACAGGGCCCGGGAGCGAGCCGAGTGCAGCGGCGTTCGACCCGACGACTGATTATGTGTGGGTGACCGACTACGCCTTGGACGTAGTCTACGTGATCTCGGGCACCAAGATCGTGAGTACGCACGCCGGGTTCACCGGTCCCCGGGCGATTGCGTTCGACCCCGGTTCACCTCTGGGCCTCGGCTGCATGATTGTGGCGGATTATCTTGCTGACGGTGTCACCGTGATATGTTCTGGAGTTTCTGAGGTTGGCCGCTTCTTCGATAACTTAGGTTCTTTCCCCACAGGCTCTGGGCCTTTTGCCATCGCCTACGATCCTGTGCTCAATTACCTGCTCGTGGCGAACTACGGCAGTGCAAACGTGACGGTGTTTGAACCTGCGAACAACGAGTTCGGGCCACTTGTCACTGTGGGAAACTCTCCTACGGGCTCCGAACCGGTCGGGATGGCCTTCGACCCAGTACGGGGTTGCGTTTACATTGCCAACCTTGGGTCGAACGACGTCACGTGGTGGTGCAACCTTGGTGCAGGTAACAGTGGAACTATCACGGGCTTTGACGAACCGACATCGGTGACGTGGTCCCAGGCCAAGTTGGCGGTCTACGTGACCAATTGGGGATCCGGCGGGTTGTGGGCCGTTGGCGGTCTGTACGGCACATCTATCGTGCAGAAGGTCCAAAGCGTTCCGGGAATCGAGGGCAGCACGTACGACACCGCGACGAACGACCTCTACGTCACTAACGACGAAACGAACACAGTCTACGTCTACTCAACGTAGCATACCGGGAGTGCCCAAGACTCCGACCGAGAAACGTCTCCCGCATCACGAACCCATTCTACTTTTGTCGCGCAACGCACGGCGACCTATCCGAGGCAAGCGTACCCCTTGTGAGAACAAAGGGCCCGTTGTACGCACGATTGGCTCGAAGGCGGAGTCCTGTTTCGACACGTCCGGGGGAGCGAGCGACAAGCAAGGGCGGAAGAGGTTCGGTGTCGGAGGGCCGCAGAACCTGTGTTCCGCCGCGCCGCTACCGGTCCCAAGGAAACGATGGGTCTCTGACCTGCGCCCTATGAGAGAACGTAGGCCACGTTGGTGTCGAATCCCGTGACGTACATGTCGTTGTTGAATTCGTCGTAGGCCAGCCCAAGTGGGAACGAATCGGACGCCGTCGTTAACTTCTTCACGATCGAGGTTCCATCGGGGCCTCCGATCTCGTACACCTTGCCGTTTCCGTAGTTGGTTACCCAGATGGTCAGCGTCGACTGGTCCCAAGCCACACCGTAGGGATCATCGAAACCGTACATGGTTGGTCCTGGGAAGCCGTCAACGAAGACGGAAATCGTGTTGTCACCGCTGTTGGCCACGTAGGTCTGACCAGAGGCCGGGTCGTAGGCAATGCCCCGCGGGGAAACCCCGACCGGCTCCGAGTACAAGAAGCCGGTGTAGTCGTCGTAAATCGTCACGTTGTCGTTGCCGGTGTTCGTGACGATGTCGCAGAGGCACGTCGGATCGGCTACGATCCCGTACGGGTCAGTGCCCGTTGCAAAGAGTTCATCGAATGCAGTGGTTCCATCTATCCCCTCGTAGACTTGGTCGTTACCTGAGTTGACGATAGCCATCGAGGTTCCATAGGGGTCATAGGTGATTCCCTTCGGTCCGTCGAACCCGGTGAGCGTCTGCACGATCTTCGTGCCCGAGATAATGTAGACCTGGTTCAGCGCGTAGTCGGTGACATACATGTCGTTGCTCCTAGGATTAAACGCCGCCGAAAACGGCTCGGCACCCGAGGGCAGTTTGATCGTCCCGACTCGATGGCAGGTCTCGTTGAGCACCGTGATGTTCGCCACCCCCGGGTTTCCTTGGTTCGGGATGTACATCTCGTGCGTGACCGGGTCATAGCCGGGATTCCTCGGAGAACCCCCGGTGGAGCACGTCGGGTCGGCCGAGGCCAGCACTGCCGGGCGCTCCAACCGAACCGCCGAAGTCGCGGCCGGGAACACCGCGAGCACCAGCAAAGCCCCGACCGCCACCGAGATTCCCAACACGGTCACAAGTCTCGTTCGTCTCTCCCGGCTACCACCCGCCATGTTCTTTCTTCGCCCCCGGGGCCTCGGCCCCGACGAGCGGAAGAGTTCAGGCTACATCAACCCGGGGAACGGCGCAAATCGAGCGGCGCGAGCAGTCGAACTAGAACCTTCGTTGAGAGAAAGGTACTCTTTCCGAAGGCCTCTTAGCGGCTCTAGGACGTGCAAGTCGGAAGTCGCCGTGGAGACATCGGTCTTCGTTGGAGCGAGTCTGGACGGATTCATCGCCCGTGAGAATGGAAGCTTCGACTTCCTCGCTCCGTACGCGGGGGACGATACCGGATGGGTGAGCTTCCTGTCCTCGATCGACTGCGTGACTCTCGGTCGAAGAACTTACGAAACCGCCCTTTCCCTCCCTCCCTGGCACTACGGAAGCCGGCCGGTCGTTGTCTTGAGCTCAACTTTGTCCGCCCTCCACCCGCCCGCGGGAGCGATCTGCGAAGTACTGAACTGCTCGCCGGCAGAAGTTTTGGACCGACTCTCGGCCCGTGGGTTCCGCCACGCCTACGTCGATGGAGGAGTGACGATTCAGAAATTCCTGCGAGACGGTCTGATCCGGTACATCACCCTCAGCCGAGTTCCGGTACTCATCGGACAGGGTCGTCCGCTTTTCGGCGCGCTGTCGGGAGATGTTCAGCTGAAGCACTTGATGACGAGAGCGTTTCCGGACGGGCGCGTCCAGAGCCGTTACGAAGTGCTGGCCTCGGGCCGTTCGGCTTGAACACCCCCCTTGTTGGTTCGGCAAGGGTCGGGCCAACTTCTCCGTGAGGAATCGAACCCTTCGCCCCGTTCGCTCCCTCGACTTGGTGTCGCTCGACGCTAAACGGCGGAAGGGGGCACGCCGGGTCGGCCCGTCGCGGGCGGCCTCCGAGGGCGGTCCGGTCGAGCAGGGTTCGACGCTACGCCGGGTCCTTGATCAGCGCCCCGAAGGACGACTTCCGCCGGATCCGGCCGTTCTCCAGCTCGAAGATGTCGCAGAATCGAACGTGGAAGGTCCGTCCGTCCTTCTTGGTCACGTGGACCGTGCCCTCCGCCACCACCACGTTGCCCTCCTCCGTCAGTCGCGAGACGTCGCTGCGCAGTTCGTCGTCCCCGTAGTTGCCGATGACCGCGGCTTTGCCCCGGGTGACCGCTCCCAGAGCGGGGACTCCGTCGACCCATTCGACCCACTCGACATCGTCGGCCAGCAGGGGGCCGAGCTGCGACTTGTCGAGGGTGGCGAGGTAGGTCTCGACGAGCTTCTTGTTCGGGCTCACGACGACCGGCACGGGTCGGCCCGTCAAATACTCTCCCGGACCCACCACGGGAAGCGCCCCGGAGCGGGGCGTCGAGCGTCACTCGAGGGACGAGCGGTGCCGGTGCACGGCACGGACCTCGTCGGCCGTGACCTCGGGCTCGAGGGGGTGGGCGATCCGGTAGAGCTCGGCGACGCGCCGGGCGGAGAGCCCCGTGCGCGCGAGCTCGAGCAGCTCCGCCCGTCGCCGACGCGCGGCCCGCCCCATCGCGGCGTACGACCGACCGGCGGGGCTCGTGGGATCGACGGCTCGGTGACCCGCGTCCCGGTCGCGCCCGGGGAGGTCCCGGGTGCCCTCCCGCGGGCCGTTCTCGCTCATGGATCGCCCCGGGGACCGCCGGGGAGCTTAAGCTGACGGGGGCCGGCCCGGGCGGTGGACCCCGCGCCGTCGTCTCCGCCGCGGGCGGCGGCGGACCCCATCGGGTCCGACGCGCCGCACGATCGCCCCGCGATGCGACCGGCCCTTCCCGCCGTCGAACGACCGGCCGCGAGACGCCGATCGTAGGACGGTTCGGCGGCCGGGACTCAGTTCGACGTGACGAGCGGGGCCCGCGCACCGGGGGCCATCCCGCGCGCGAGGGCCCGTCGATAGCCGAGCCAGGCGACCGCGCTCCCGACGACGGGTACCGCCATCAGAATGGCCCCGGACCGTAGGGCGCCGTCCCGGTATCGGAGCCCGACGCGCCAGCTGCCCAGGGCTTGGCCGTACACCCCGGCCGCCGCGAGGAGGAGCCCGATCGCGAGCATCGGCGCCCCGAAGAGGATCATGACCGGGGCGAGGGCGTAGCCGGTGGCGTTGAGGTCGATGCCGCCGAGGAACAGGGCCAACCCCCCCACGGCGAGGGCGAGGCCGACCAGTCCCGTGAGCGCGAGGAACGCCGCCGGCGAGAAGTCGCGGGACGTCGTGACCATCGCGCGGAACCCCGAGAGATAGATCCGGTACGCGGCGGCGGCGAGGGCGACGCCCGGGACGAGCAGGAGGATCGCGAGGCGCGCGTGGACCCAGAGTCCGGCCGCGTTCCACGACGCCGAGGGGGAGGCGACGAGGCCCTCCACCAGGAGGACGGCGCCCGCGAGCAGCAGGACCTGCGCAACCGCCGCGGTGAGCGCGGCGTTGCGCAGCGACCGAACGCCCTCGGGCTCGGAGGCGTCCACCGGCTTCAGGAAGGGGGAGGTCCGCAGGACCCCGAGACCGCGGACGAACAGGTACTCCGCGAAGATGATCGCGGTGATGAAGAAGCTCACCGGCGCGTTCACGTAGAACCCGACGAAGAGGCCCCCCCAGGCCGCGGTCACGCTGATCAGGATCGCGTAGACGACGGCGGTCCCGACCCGCGACGTCAGCCGGACCGCGATCGCCGCGGGGGTGACCATGAGGGCGAAGATGAGCAGGACGCCGATGATCTGGACCGCGATCGAGATCGTCACGGCGAGCAACAGCATGAACGCGAGGCCGAGGAAGAGCATCGGGTACCCCTTCGCCTCGGCCACGTCCTCGTCCAGCGAGGCGAAGAGCAGCGGTCGGTAGATGATCGCGGCGACGACGAGCACCGCGAGGGCCGCCCAGAACGTGAAGCTCACTCCGGCCGCGCTGATCCCGAGGACCTCCCCGAAGAGGATCGAGTAGGCCTCCGTGGCGTACCCCTGGTAGAGGCTGAGGAAGAGGAGGCCGAGCCCGAGCGCGAACGCGAGGACCGTCCCGATCTCCACGTCGCGGTTCGACGCCCGGTTGCCGAGGACGGCCATGCCGCTCCCCGCGACCATCGTGAACAGCAGCAGGCCGTAGACCGGTTGGACCCCGACGAGGACGGCGGCCGCGGCGCCGGAGAATCCGGTGTGGCCGAGCGCGTGGGTCGCGAACGCGGACCGGCGCAGCACGACGAAGTAGCCGACGATCGCGGCGACGATGGCGATCACCGTCCCGGCCTCGAACGCGTTGCGCATGAACTCGAAGGCGAGCATCGTGCGCAGGTCCGTCACGGGGTTCCAGCTCCACGGCTCGCCGGACCCGATGTTGCTCATCCGCCCTCCTCGCCGCGCTCATCCTCGCCCCCGACGATCACGAGGTTGCCGCGCGAGTCGTGGAGCACCTCCACCCGAACGCCGTAGAGCGCGGTGAGGCTCTCCGAGGTGAGCACCTCGTCCGGGGTCCCGGTCGCGACCTTGCCGTTCGCGATGTAGATGACCTTGTCGAGGCACTTGATCAGCGGGTTGATGTCGTGGGCCTCGAGGAGGGTGGTCACGCCGCGCGCCTGGACGAGCCCGTGGATCGTCTCGACCAGTTCCCGGCTCCGCCGGAGATCGAGGTTGGAGAGCGGCTCGTCGAGCAGGAGCAGCTCGGGATTCCCGACCAGCGCCTCGGCCAGGAACACCCGCTGGAGCTCGCCTCCCGACAGCGAGCCCAGTGGCTTCGCGCCCAGCTCGTACGCGCCGACCGCCTCCAGCGCCTCGGCCGCGGCCTCCCGTTCGGCGCGGAGGCGAAATCGCGGCCCCCAGAGGAGGGGCGGCCAGCGTCCCCCGGGTCCCCAGCGGTCGCCGGGATAGGCGAGACGCACCAGCTTGTCGCACTCGAGGTGCGTGTCCTGATCGATCGTGTGGCGCTGCGGGACGTAGCCGATGCGGTAGTTCCCCCGGCGGGGCGAGGAGCCGAGGACGGTCAGCTGACCGGCCGACTGGTAGTGGAGTCCGAGCAGCATGCGGAACAGGGTCGTCTTCCCGGCGCCGTTCGGCCCGATCAGGGCGACGAATTCCCCGGCGTTGACCTCGAAGTTCGCGTCCTTCCAGACGATCCGGCTCCCGTACCGCA
>JASHYU010000017.1 GCA_030042855.1 Thermoplasmata archaeon | reverse complement strand
CTCGGGGCGGCCTTCCGAGGCGCCTTCACGCGGCCTCCTCGGCAGCCGTCCCGTCTCGCCCTGTGGACTCGCTGGGTGCGGGGCGCGACGCGGCTGCCCGAGGTCCGCGCGTCGCTGGGCCTCATGTTGGCGTGCGTCGTCGCCTACGTTCTCCTCCGGCTCTTCGTGGACCGCGGCGGGTGGCTGTTGGGGCTGCCGGCGGTTCCCCCGGCGTACGCCCTTCCGATCGGCACCCCCAACCGGGTCTTCGTGCTGAGCCTGACCGCCCTGACGTACGAGTGGAGGGCGAAGCTCTGGTTCTGGTTCCTGGTCTACCTGACTCTCGGATTCGTTCCCCTGCTGGCGCCCCGCACCTTGCTGCTCGTGCTGCCTTGGTTCATCCTGGCGGACTTCAACTTCACCCCGACGTTCTGGAGCTTCAATGGCCACTACATTCTCCTGCCGGCCGCTGCGCTCCTGATCGGGTTCGCGTTCGGACTCGATCGCCTGCGTCGCTGGGCCGAGCGCCGGGAGGTGCCGTCGCTCGCACCGGGGGGAAGACCCTCGACCGGGACGACCGCCGGCGCGACCCCCTCCTCCGCGACGGGAACGAGCAGTGCGCTCGGCCGTCGGTCCGACGTCCGGAGACATCGATCGCGCGCGATCGCGATCGTCTCGGTCGGTGTGCTGGTGCTCATCGCGGGTAATCTCGCGCTGAACCCCTTGGACCCCTATGCCGCCAGCGCGGTCGGGACCTGGGGACCCCCCTTCCCGTCGCCGTACGGGTTGACCCTCTCAGCGCCGGTCAGCGATCAGGCGCTCCAGCAACTGGTGTCGCTGATCCCGCCGTTCTCGGTCGTGACCGCGCCGGTCCAGGTCTACAGCCTCGTCGCCGACGATCCCTTCGCCTACCCGATGGAACGGAACGTGGGGTTCAACGTCTCGCTGTTGCCGGACAACGAGTCGAGCCGCCTCAGCTACATCCTCCTCCCGAACAACACGCCGGCGGGCGACCTCAACTCGCGCCTGCTTCAGACGGACCTCTACGATCGGGCGGACTTTGGGGTCCGCGGGTGCGTGGAGGACTCCCCCGTGGGCGGCGTCGAGCTCTTCGAGCGCGGATACGCGGGCCCCGCACAAGCCTTCGGTCCGCCCGACACGCTCTGCCCCGACGCCTTCGCGGGAGGCGCCGGGCTGGCGGCGGGACCCGCCGGGACGACGATGAGCGACCCGTCCTCCCCTTCGGGCGTGGCCGTCGAGTCAAACCCCTGCGCCCCATCGGATCGACTCTGGAGCGGACCCGGGGTCGCCCTGAGCGCCGGCCGCTACGACGTCCACCTGGTGCTCGCGGTCGTTCCGAACGCCGACCCGAGCTGCACGAATGCGACGCTCACCCCGGGCACCGCCAACCTGACGTTGGCCGTGAGCGGCTCCGATCGGTCCGGCGGAGTCCTCGTCTACCGGACCCACGAGCCGGGCTCGAGCTTGGTCCTGAAAGAGTGCGCGGGGGCGATGGATTGCCAGGGATGGCAGTACCTGAACCTGTCGATGGCGGTTTCGGCGCCGCTCGGGAACGTGACCGTCACGGGCACGCTTCCCCCGGGCGCCCCGTACATCGTGCTCCTCTCGTACATGCTGATCTACTTGGCCCAGCCCGACTGAACGGGCCCGCGGGACGCTCGGCCGCCGGATCCGAACGGACGGCTCGTCGCCCGTGGGCGCTCCCGCGCGGGGAGGGTAGTTCCGAGGCCGCGTCGAGCGACCTGCGCCCGCTTCGCCGGCTGGTCCGGTGTCCGGGGTCGCGGTGCGTCGATGCAGGCCCTCCGCGCTCGGGTCTCGCGGGCGCGGCGAGCGGAGGCCGGGTTCCGACCCCGGACGGTCGGACGCGGGTCGATGGAGGTCCCGCGGACACCCGTTAGGTCAACGGAGTGAAGACCAACTTGACCGTGACGGCGCTTCCGGCCACGGTCACCGAGCCGGACGTCTCGATCGTGTAGCCGGACGGCGTACCGAGGGCGTAGTCGTAGGACCCGTTCACCAGATTGAACTTGACCGAGCTCGAGGTCGAGGTGATCGTGGTGCGACCGATCGTCACGTTCCAGCTCGTCCCCTTGGCGAGGCCCTTCTCCGAGAACGTGACGGCATACTTGATCGCGGCGTACTTCACGTCGACCGCCACATCGCTTCCGGCGATGGTGACGTTCCCTCCGGCGGGGGTCGTGTAGCCCGGCTCGGCGCCGAACCGATAGGGGTACGTGCCGTTCGCGAGCGTGACCTGGATCGTATTGCTCGTCGACGGGTAGGCCACCCCGCTCACGTTCACCGACCAGGCCGAGTGGCTCGGGAGTCCGGATTCCTTGAAGGACGCAGAGTAGCCGGGGAGGAAATCGAGCACGACGTTCACGGCCGAGCCCGCGACGCTCACCGTGCCTTCGCTCGAACCGACGGGGGCGTACCCGGCCGGTGACCCCACGAGGTACTCGTACGTGGCGTTCGGGAGCTGGAGCAGGATCGAGCCGCCGGCGGCGGCGGAGGTCGCGTGGCCGGCGATCGTGACCTTCCAGGTCAGTTTCGACGGAAGTCCGGTCTCCAGGATGGCGACGCGGAACTCGAGCGGGCTCCAGTGCGTGCCCGCGAGCGTCCACGTGTCGTCGAGCGCGCTCATGCCGACGAGCGTGCCGGATAGCCCCCCGAACATCACGAAGTAGTCGTCCGCGGGGTCGAAGGCCAGCGAGTCGCCGAGCCGGGGCGGCGGCGCGACGCTCGCGGAGAGGTTCCTCCACAGCGCGGTCCCGTGCGCCAAGCCCTCGAACGCCCAGGTAAAGTTCCCGACGTCGTCGTCGGCCTTGACGATGTTGAGCGTCCCGCCGATCTCGACGATCGAACTCGCGTTGCTGGCCATCCCGAGATAGTAC
>JASHYU010000186.1 GCA_030042855.1 Thermoplasmata archaeon | reverse complement strand
GGTGACGGAGAGCGCGGTCTTCAGCGCGGCCTACGGCGCGACGTTCACGGAATCGGGGCTGCCCTCGGGCACGGCCTGGTCGGTCACCCTGAACGGGTCGACGCGGTCGTCCACGAACGGATCGATCACGTTCTCCGAAGCGAACGGGAGCTACGCGTACTCGGTCGGCGTCGTGTCCGGCTACACCGCCAGCCCGTCGGGGGGCACGCTCGTCGTGAGCGGCGCACCGGTCGTACAGTCCATCACGTTCGCCCCGAGCGGTCCCGCGGTGTACCCGGTGACGTTCACCGAAACGGGTCTGCCCGCCGGCACGCTCTGGTCCGTGACGCTCGCCGGCACGCGGCAGACGTCCACGAACGGCACGATCGCGTTCTCCGAGCCCAACGGTCCCTACTCCTACACGGTGGGCGCGGCCGCCGGCTACGGCCCCACCCCGGCGAACGGTTCCGTGGTCGTGCTCGGCGCCCCCGCGACCGTCCCGGTGACGTACTCCGAGGTGTACGCGCTCACGTTCACCGAAACGAACCTCCCGGCGGGCACGAACTGGTCGGTCACGCTGAGCGGACCCGCCGGCGCGGTCATCCTGGTGGCGGAGCCCGCCAGCTCGGCGTCGCTCACGCGCTGGTCGGACGGGTCGTCCTCGATCCGGTTCTACGTGTCCAACGGGAGCTACTCCTACTCGAGCGGGGCTCCCGGGTACTCGAATTCGACGGGCGTCGTGACCGTGAGCGGCACGACCCCGGCACCGGTGCCGGTGAGCCTGTCGAGCACCTCGTCCAGCTCGCCGGTGCTGACCTACGCGATCGTCGGCGTGGTCGTCGTCGTGGTCGCGATCGTGGCCGGCGTGGCGCTCATGCGGATCCGGGGGAAGGCTCCGCCGGCGACCCCACCCCCGTCTCCGCCCCAGAACTCGACGAGTTCTCCTCCGGTCCACTGAGTTCGGGGCCGGGGAAGGCCCCCCCGATCGTTCCCGGTCGACCCGAGGTCCCAATCTGTCCCGAACCCCCGGGCGACGGGGCGCGCTTCCCACCCATTATATCCGAAGAATGGGCTCCGGGCGAAGCCCACGAGATCGAACGGAGGATAGGGCCGACCTCGGAACGATGACCGCTTCGTCCGACGCTCCCGCCCGACGCCGGTTCACCGGCGTCGAGCTGCTCAACACCGCCGAGATCAACCGCGGCACGGCGTTCACGGACGCCGAGCGAGCCGCGCTGGGTCTCGAGGGCCTTCTGCCGCCGTCCGTCGAGCCGATCGACCGCCAGGCGGATCGGGTCCGGCAGCAGCTGGCGGGCAAGCCCGACGACCTCGAGCGGTACATCTTCCTCAACCAGCTCCTGGACGCGAACGAGACGCTGTTCTTCCGCGTGGTGATGGCGGACCCGGCGTACTTCCTGCCGATCCTCTACGACCCGACCGTCGGCTACGCTTGCCTCAAGTTCGGCCACCTCTACCGCCGGCCCCGCGGCATGTACCTCTCCCTCGAGCACCGCGGGCGGATCCGCGAGGTGCTCGCGAACTGGCCGGTCCGGGACGTCCGCGTGATCTGCGTCAGCACGGGCGGCCGCATCCTCGGCCTCGGGGATCTCGGCGCGAACGGCATGGGGATCCCGATCGGGAAGCTGCAGCTCTACACCGCGTGCGCGGCGGTGCCGGCGCACCCGCTGCTGCCGATCCTGCTCGACTGCGGCACCGAGAACGCCGGGCTCCTCGCGGACCCGCTCTACCTCGGCCTGAGGCGGCATCGACCGCCGGACGATGAGATGACGGCCTTCGTCGACGAGTTCGTCGCGGCCGTAGAGGAGGTCTTCCCGAACTGCTGCCTCCACTTCGAGGACTGGCGGGGGACGGACGCGGTGCGGTTCCTCGCCCGCTACCAGGACCGGATCTCGTGCTTCAACGACGACATCCAGGGGACCGGCAGCATCGTCGTCGCGGGCCTGTTCAACGCCCTCCGGATCTCTCGGTCGAAGTTCCGCGACCAGACGGTGCTGTTCTTCGGCGCGGGCTCGGCCGGCCTCGGCAACGCGCGGATGATCGCGGCGGCGATGCGGCTCGAGGGACTCTCGGACGAGGAGGCCCGGCAGCGCATCTGGATGTTCGACATCCACGGGCTCCTCGAGGCGACCCGCACGGACCTCATTCCGGAGCAGCGGCTCTACGCGCACCCCCACGCCCCCTCGAAGGACCTCCTCGAGGTCGTCCGGTCGGTACAGCCCACGGTCCTCATCGGGGTGAGCACCGTGGGCCGCTCGTTCACCCAGCCCGTGATCGAGGCGATGGCCCAGGCGGCCGACCGGCCGATCATCTTCGCGCTCTCGAACCCCACCGAGAAGGCGGAGTGCACCCCGGACGACGCGTACCGGTGGACGAAGGGCCGCGCGCTCTACGCGGCGGGCGTGCAGTTCGCGCCGGTGGTCTACGAGGGAAAGACGTACCTGCCGGGGCAGGCGAACAACTTCTACATCTATCCGGCGATCGGGCTCGCGGTCTGGGCCACGAACACGCGACGGGTGACCGACGAGATGTTCATCGAGGCGGCCCGGGCCACGGCCGACCAGGTGACGGACGAGCAGCGGGGGCTGGGCCTCCTGTTCCCCTTGCAGAAGGACGTCCTCGCGACCGAGGTCCGGACCGCCACCGCGATCGCCACGATGATCTTCGATCGGGGCTTCGCCCGGGTCGATCGACCGAAGGACATCGGGGCCTGGCTCGGGACCCAGCTCTACCGACCGGAGTACGCCCCGGCCGCATGATCGCCCGCGCGAACTCGGGGAGGTCGCCGGCGTGACCCCCGGCCCCCCGCCCGACGCCCCGCCCGTCGTACGGGACGTTCCGATAGGGACCGGGGCGACCGGTCGCCGGACGGAGAGCGACTCGATGGGCGAGATCGAGGTCCCCGCCGAGCACTACTGGGGCGCGCAGACCGAACGCTCCCTGATCCACTTCTCGATCGGGAACGACCGGATGCCGGTCGAGGTGTATCGCGCCTACGGCTACGTGAAGAAGGCGGCCGCGCTCGTCAACGGCGCCGCGGGCCGTCTTCCCCGCTGGAAGGCCGACCTCATCGCGCGGGTCGCGGACGAGATCATCGCCGGGAAGCTCGACGCCGAGTTCCCGCTCTACGTCTGGCAGACCGGCTCGGGCACGCAGTCGAACATGAACGTGAACGAGGTGATCAGCAACCGGGCGATCCAGCTCGTCGGCGGGACGCTCGGATCGAAGCACCCGGTCCACCCGAACGACGACGTGAACCTGGGCCAGTCGTCGAACGACACGTTCCCGACGGCGATGCACCTCGCGACGGTGCTCGAGCTCCACGGTCGACTGATCCCGTCGGTGACCGTGCTCCACGACCGGATCGCGGCGAAGGCCCGGACCTGGGTCGATGTGGTGAAGATCGGACGGACCCACCTCCAGGACGCGACCCCGCTCACCGTCGGCCAGGAATGGTCCGGCTACGCGGCCCAGCTCGAGGACGCGCTCGGCGTGGTCCGCGGGACGCTCCCCGCGCTCTACCGGCTCGCCATCGGAGGGACGGCCGTCGGGACCGGCCTCAACGCCGCCCCGGATTTCGGGGACCGCGTCGCGGCCGAGCTCGCCCGGATGACGGGGCATCCGTTCGTCTCCGCGCCCAACAAGTACGCCGCGCAGGGGTCCCTCGACGCGATGGTCGCGGCGAGCGCCGGCCTCCGCGCCGTCGCGGTCGCCCTGATGAAGATCGCGAACGACCTCCGCTGGCTCGGCTCCGGTCCCCGGGCGGGGCTCCAC
>JASHYU010000185.1 GCA_030042855.1 Thermoplasmata archaeon | reverse complement strand
CGCCCACCGGTACGCGTGCCGATTCCAGAGCCAGAAGATGGTGAGGATCTCGACGGGCACCAGCGACTCCCAGTTGAACGTGTCGCGGACCCCGATGATGGACAGGGGCACCCACGCGAGGTACGCGCCCGCGACCAGGAGCGGGAGTCGGCGCGAGCGCATCACATCCGCCGCGAGCAGATAGAGCGGGAGGGCCCCGAGCGCGAGCGCGAAGGCGCTCAGCGCGAGCAGCGTGTAGGGCGTCGGAGCAAGGTCGAAGGGAAGCGCCACGGCGAACCCGAAAAACGCCTGGTGGACGAGCAGGTAGGAGCACTGCCCGTGGATGCCGCAGTTGAACGACTCGTAGAACACGTAGGGGCGGCCGCCGAGGAGCGTCGAGGAGAGCACCTGCTGATTGATCGCCAGGTCGTCGTCGTAGGGAGCGAGATGCAGGTATTCCCAGGTCCCCGAGGCGAAGGTCGCGGCGAAGAACAGGACGATCATGACCGCGAGCCAGATTTGCGGTGGCCAGGTCGAGATCCGGAGGCGACGAGTCGAAGCGGAGGACCCGGCCGTCGCGCCGGTGCCCGCCTCGGGCGGACTTCGTACCGATCGTCGCCCGGGGCGGGCAGGGCGACGCCGTAGGAACAGCCAGGCGAGAACGCCTCCCGAGACCAGGGCCCCGACGATGAGCAGGGCCGACGCGACGCTGTAACTCACGCAGTGAGAGGCTCCGGCGGCGCTCAGCGCCCCGTGGGCCGGATTGAATCCGGCCGTGCAGGCGACCACGGCCGGGCGGAGGACGCCCAGTGCGACCCCGCTCCCAATCACGCCGGCGGTCGCGGCGATGGTTCCGAATCGGGAGCGACGCGAGTCGTCGGGCATGCACGCATCCGTTCTAGACCGTGGAGAACCGGGCCGTGGGATGACCCTATATCGGCTATATCTAGCCGCAGGGCGCCCTCCGCGACCGCGGTTCGTGTCGTATACCACGCGGCGCCGAGGCCTCCTACCGTAGCGAAGTGGCCCCGGGGGCGGGCGCAACGTCGGGGCGACGCGGCAGCCTAGGGATCAGTCGCGCGATTCTCCGATGCGGAGGAGCGCAGTTACTGTCCGGTGGGTGGATCGAAGGCGAGACCTTTCGGATCGGATTTCGGCCCGGTGGGAGACTCAATCGACGGGCCGCAGCCAGATGGGTGCCCGGCTCGATTTTGGTCGGAGAATGCTACTCGCTGCCGGCGCCGATCCGACCCGCCGGCACAGCCCCGTGCCGGGTGGCCGATCTACGCCGTTCACCATGGACGTAGGTTTGCGCCCCGCGGAGAGGGGAAGGTCCGCTAGAGCGATTCCTTTCCGTCCCGGGCGGCGGCGGCGCGTCGCACCGCGATCCCTCATTCCTGGTGGACGATCGTGCTACCGGCGATCTCGAAGCGAGCGGACTTCGCGACCAGGCCCTTCGCCTCGAGCGTCCGCCGCACTTCGCGCTGGCGTTCTCGTGGGACCAGGAAGAACAAGAAGCCCCCGCCGCCGGCGCCGAGCAACTTCCCGCCCAGCGCGCCGCTCTGCTTGGCCGCCTCGTACGCCTCGTCGATCGACGTGTTCGAGACCCCGTTGGTGAGACGCTTCTTGAGGCGCCAGTTGTCGTCCATCAGATGGCCGACCTCGACGAAATCGAGCTTCTCGAGCGCCTTCGCGGTCTCGAGCGCGAGCGCCCGCATCTGCCGGTAGTCGTCGAGGTGATCGTCGATCTCCGCGATCTGCTTCGAGTGGACGTCCGCGGAGCGCCGTTCGGCGCCGGTGAAGAAGATCATCAGCTGCTGGTTGAGCAGCTCGAGCCCCTCGTGGTCGATGTTGAGGCTGTGGACCGTGACCGTACCGTCGCGCGAGACCTCGATCAGGTTGAGACCGCCGTACGCGGCGCAGTACTGATCCTGGACGCCACCGGGCTCGCGGAGGATCCCCCGCTCGATCTCCACGGCCTCCCGCGCGAGCTGGTAGGGCCCGACCCGCTCCCCCTTCCAGACGTGCAGGGCGTTCAGCGCACCCACGGTGCAGCTGCTGCTCGAGCCGATGCCGGTCCCCCGCGACGGCATCTGGGTCGCCGTGATCACCTGGACCCCGCTCGGGATGTGCAACATGCGCATCGCCTCCCGGATCGGGCCATGCTCCACCTGGTCGATGCTGTGCTTCGCATCCTCGGTGACGCGGTAGCTGACCCGGATCTCGTCCGCGTTGAAGTTCTCGACGACGATGATGTAGATCCCTTTGTCCATCGCCCCGGCGACGCAGGCCCCCGGGCCGTGCTCGCGGTAGAACGCCGGGAGGTCGGTCCCGCCACCGGCGAACGTGAGGCGGAACGGGGTCTTCGAGACGACCGCGGTGTGGCTGACCATGAGGCCGCCGTTCCCTCCGGGTTCTGAACTTAAATCGGTGTCGATGTGCCGTGCGGGGCTTCTCCACGTTACCTCGGCGACGCGCGGGGGGCTCGGGGGACCGGGGAGCCCCCGATCCGGGCGCCACCGCCGCGTTACGGGCCGCGATCGCCGGGACCGGGTCGGCGGTGGGACGTCCCGGTCTGGGCGCGAGGACGTCTCGGGCCGGGGTCCGTCGCGACGAACGGTTCGCGGCCCGAAACGGCTCTCACACTGGTGACGGGAACGGGACGAAACCGGCCCGCCGGTTGCGGGGTTTGTAAAGGCATCCCCCCGCCGATTTCACGGGAGAGGAGCCCCGGCGGCAGTTCCCGCCCGACCTAGGCAAATCCTGCATGGCGGGGGAGCGAGACTATAAAATGGCCGATGTAAATCCCAAGCTCCCTCACAGTTGAAATGGCAGTCGATCCGTCGGTCGACCTCGGTCCGCGTACCCCTTCGGGAGGTGCTCCATGGAATCGGTGACCGTCATCACGGAGCCGCTGCTCCATCCCGATTTCCTCCAGTTCCACCACGTCGCGTCCATTCTCGAACGACTCCGGGGTCGCTACGACATCACGGTCGCGGCGCCCCGGATCACCCCGATCGTGCAACGCGAGCTCGAGGACCGGGGCATGCGGGCGGCGGACGGAGGCGCGTGGTTCCCACCGATTCGACGCACCCGGGACGAGCTGCCCTCGTTCATCGGCTCGTGGCTCCGCGATGTGACCTGGGGGTGGAACCGCTGGGACCTCGAACGCGCCCTGCAGGGATCGAACGGCCTGCGCGTGAGCGCCTCGATGACGATCGCGATGGACGTCGACGTCTGGCAGATCCAGTCGCGGCCCCTCGGCCAGGGGATCGACGCGATGAAGCGGGGCGTCAACGGTCCGCTCGGGGCCGCGATGCA
>JASHYU010000184.1 GCA_030042855.1 Thermoplasmata archaeon | reverse complement strand
GCCGCTCGGAGGGCCACGTCGCGCCACTGCTCGACGATCGTCCGGTACCGCACGAGGTCGCGCGCGCCCTCCGGGCTGGGTCCGAAGTGGCTGAAGAGGAGCATCGCCGGATCGGTCGCGCGCATGGTCTCGAGGCTCGCGAAGAGCTGCTCGAGGTCCAGGTCCGGCGGGGGAACCGCGGGATGCAAGTGGCGGGTGTTCGCCAATCGGACGCCGGCGGCGTCGCCCGTAAAGACGGCGCGGATCGCGGAGTCGAAGAACGCGACGTGGTGCCGGGCATGGCCGGGGGTCGCGAGCACGCGAAGCTCACCGCCCCGGAGCGGGTAGCGCTCCCCCCCTCGGAGCCCCACGATCCGGGACGACGGCGCGGGAACGATCGGTCCCCAGAGGGCATCGGCCGCCGGGCCCCAGGCGCGCCGCGAGCTCGCGATGAGGCGGGTCGGGTCGACGAGGTGGGGAACGCCGAGGTGGTGGGCGTAGAAGGTGGCGCGGGGAAAGTCGTCGGCGAGCGCGCCCAGGCCGCCGGCGTGATCGAGGTGGATGTGGGTGACGAAGACCTCGCGGACTTCGTTCGCCTCCACGCCGGCGCGCGCGAGGCCCCGGAGGAGGGCGTCGCGGCAGGACGACGGCCCGGTCTCTACGAGGGCCCATCCGTCCGGCGAGGGCAGCAGGTACGCCGCGATCAGTCCTTCGGTGTCCCGGAAATCGAGGTCGATCAGTTGCCGGCCCAGGCCGAGTTCCTGGACGTTCGGGACCGGCACCGGGACCTCCTCAGAGGTTCAAGAACGGCGTCCCGTAGACGTAGAAGGCGAGCGTCATGGCGGCGGTGAAAGCGCCGATCGCGACGATGGCCGCGACCCAGATCCCGGCGCTCCAACGGAGGACCTTCGCGCCGTCGAGCGGACCGAACGGGATCAGGTTGAACGTCGCGAACCAGCCGTTCACCCACGCGAGGAGCAGGAGCCAGATGTAATCGACCGAACCGGCGAGGAAGAGCCCGACCGATCCCGCGTAGAAGATCACCCCGAAGCCGATGTTGGAGATCGGTCCGGCGAGGCTCGTCTTGCCCCAGTTCGTCCGGTCGATCTCGCTCATGCCGCTCACGACGGTCGCCCCCGGCGCCGCCCAGAGGAAGCCGAGCGTCGCGGTGAAGAGCGAGAAGATGAGCCCGAAGGGCGACATCCGGAACTCGGCCCAGAAGCCGTGGCGCTGCGCGACGACCTTGTGCGCGAGCTCGTGGCAGACGAAGCCGGTGAGCGCGGCGCCCGCGGCCGCGAGCACGAGGGGCAGCGAGACGCGGGAGAGGAACGACCCGGTGTCCCCGTACAGGAGTCCGGCCCCGGTCAGGACGAGGATCAGGTCGAGGGTCAGCACGGCGTAGGCGATGCCGATGTGGAGGATCTCGGTGCGCGAGGTCGTGACGCGCGACGAGGTGGGACGGGCCGTCGTCCAGGTGTAGTAGTAGTTCGGACCGCCGGTCATGCGTGCGCCACCGCCAGGTTCGGGGCGGTCCATCGGGCCACCGGCATCGGGGCCGAGCGGAGCTCTCCGGCGAGCAGATCGGCCAGGAGCCGGACCCCGTCGGCCAGCCGGGGTCCCGGACGGCTGAAGTACGCTTCATCCGCCACGAAGGTGCCGAGCGCCGGGCCGACTTGGGCCACGCCCCCCGCGATGTGGGGATCGGAAAGCTCGCGGAGCGTGCGCGGGACCGAGAAGCTGCACGGGGTCAGGACCGTTAGATCGGGCGACCGTCGGGCGATCTCGGACCACGTGACCTTCTCCGCACGGGACTCGGGGCCCGGACCGACCGAGACTCCTCCGGCAGCCCGGATCATGTCCGAACTCCACAGGCCCGCCAAGATCGGCGGGTCGAGCCACTCGACGACCGCGACGCGCCGACCCGAACGGTTCGATCCGGGAGTCGCCCGCTCCCGGGTCGACCGGGCGAGTCGCGCTCCCGCGTCCGGGTCCCCGAGCGCTCGCGCCACCGCCGGGATCGTCTGCCACACGTCCTCGAGAGTGCAGGGGACGAGGCTGAGGACGTTCGGAGCGATCCCCGCCCGCGAGCACGCCTGGGCGACCTCCGCGGTCGTGACGGAGCAGACGTCGCACAGGTCCTGCGTCAGGAGAAGGTCCGGGGCGAGCGCGCGCAGTCGATCGATGTCGAGGAAGTAGAGGCTCTCGCCGCGCCGCCGGGCCTCCCGAACCCGCGCGTCGATCTCGACCGAGGGTCGGTCGTCATCGAGCGTGCGAGGCCGCATGACGATCGGCAACCGGGTGACGTCCGGGGGATAGTCGCACTCGGCGCTGCGACCGACCAGCTCGCGCCCGTGCCCGAGGGCGCAGACGATCTCCGTCGCGCTCGGCAGGACCGAGACCACGCGCATCGGTTCGACCTCGAGGGAACGACTCGGCGGAGGGCTACTTACGGTTTCGGCCCGCGGTCCGGGGGGTCGGCCGCCGGTCTTTGGTGCGGACCATCGCACGGGACCGAGGACGGGAGCGCGCCGCGGGGCGGCGCCCCGCGGCAAGGCGGCGCGACTTCGCGGTGGGTCTTCGAGCGGGCGCCGCCGGGGCCGGTGGCTCGGGCCGGGGCGGGACCGGCAGTCCGAGGTGGGTGCACAGCGTGACCTCCTGATCGTAGGTGAGGCCGAGGCGTCGGGACTCCTCCCGTTCCTCTCCGGCGAGGTCCGACTTTCCGGCGCGGTCGAGCGCGACCGCGTGGAGGAAGCGGAGCTGGGGCTGTTCCGGTGTCTGGGCGAGCAACGCCTCGATCTCCACGCGTGCGCTGGCCCAATCCTTGAGGTCGATGAGCGCGGCCACGAGATGGGCGCGCACTTCGTTCCGCGCCCGGTCCTCCTCGAGCAGGCGGCGGTACATCTCGACCTCCTGCCTCGGCTGCGCCCGGGCTCCGAACACGGCGGCCTTGCCGAGCCGGGCGTCGACGTCGTCCGGTCGGGCCCGCAGCACCTCGTCGAACGTCCGGTCGGCGTCGGCAACGAGTCCGAGCGCGAGGAGGGAGCGGCCCACCCCGACCTTGGCCGGCAGGAACCCAGGCTTGAGGTCGGCGGCCTGCCGGTAGAAGCGCAGCGACAGCGCGGGCACCCCCCAGTCGAGCCAGGTTCGGGCACGGTGCAGGATCTCATCGAGCTGCTGCGCGCTCGGGAGCAGCCGACGGGACTCCGGTCGGGGGGCTCGCGGCTCCTCGCCCAGCATCGCCTCGAGCCCGAGCTGGCGGGCGAGCTCCGCGAAGCGCGGTCCTTCCACGAGCGTTCCCCCGCGTCGCACCACGTCCTCGGAGATCGCGAGCGGGAGGTGCCCGGGGGTGAGCACGGCCACGTGGACCGGCTTCGAGAACCCGCGCGGATCGAACAGGCGCGCGACGGTCTCGAGCGACACGCGATCGGGATCTTCGAGGAAGGCGTAGAGGAATCCGTCGCCCGTCCGGAGCGCGAGTCCCTCCGGCGAGGGCTTCGCCGCGTCGAGCTTCTGGCCCATCGCCTGGACGACGGCGCTCGCGAGCTCGACGAACGGGGAGGACGCCATCGGAGCCGGTCAATCTCCGGTGAGTTTAATATGCTGGTCGTCCAACGGACGCCGCCGTGCGGCTCGCCGACCTGCAGCGCTACATTCCCGCCGTCGAGCGGGAGCTCGCGCGCGCCTACGCCCGCGAGCGTCGGACGGCGCCGGTCGCCCTCCGGCCCTACCTTGACGTCAACGGCGAGTTCAGCCTGCGCGGCGGCAAGCGGTTCCGTGCGCTCCTCGTGTTGGCCGGTTACCACCTCGCGACCGGGCGCCCCCCCACTCCCGTCCTGCGCGCGGCCGCAGCGATGGAGCACTTCCAGAGTTGGATGCTGATCCACGACGACATCATCGACCATGCCGAGGAGCGGCGGGGCGGCCCGGCGGTCCACAGAGCGCTCGCGGCGGCCCATGCGACGGAACACCTCGAGGGAAGCGCCGACGAGTACGGAATGGGGATCGGCATCACGCTCGGCGACCTCGAGGAACCGTTCACCGTCGAGGCGATCCTCTCGGTGCGCGCGGACGCGCCGGCGCGCCTCGCGGCGCTCGGGGAGTACGTCCGCATGACCCGGCAGACCGCGTACGGCCAACTGCTCGACATCCGCAACGGGAGCCTACCGGTCGGTTCGGTAACGGAATCGGACGTGCTCACGGTGCATCGTCTCAAGAGCGCCGTGTACACGGTCGCCGCGCCGCTCGGGATCGGGGCGCGGCTCGCGGGGCGTTCATCGGCCTGGCTCCGCGACCTGGAAGCCGTCGGGATCGACCTCGGCATCGCGTTCCAGCTGCGCGACGACGTGCTGGGCGCCGGGTTCGACGCGGAAGCCTCCGGCAAGAGCTCGAACGACCTATTGGAGGGCAAGCGAACGCTCCTCGTGGTCCGGGCCTGGGCGACGGGAAGCGAGGGCGACCGCGAGACCCTGCGCCGCGTGCTGGGCCAGCCGGACGCCTCCCCCGAGGACGTCGAGCGGGCGCGCGCGACGATCCGGGCCACCGGGAGCCTCGACTACTCCGAGCGTCGCATCCGGGAGCTCACCGACCGTGCGCTCGGCCGGCTCGCACGGAGCCGGACGATCCCG
>JASHYU010000183.1 GCA_030042855.1 Thermoplasmata archaeon | reverse complement strand
CGCCGTGCCGCGACTACGGCTTCATCGGGACGCCGATGTTCCAGCGGCCGTACTCGCTGCGCGAGATGCGCGAGACGTTCCTCGGGTTCTTCGAGGCGCGGGGGCACACGCAGATCCGGCGCTATCCCACCGTGGCGCGGTGGCGGAACGACGTGTTCTTCACCCAGGCGTCGATCTACGACTTCCAGCCCTGGGTGACGAGCGGGGCGGTCCCCCCGCCCGCCAATCCGCTTACGATCAGCCAGCCGGTGCTGCGGTTCATCGACCTCGAGGAGGTCGGCCGGAGCGGCCGGCACTTCACGCTCTTCGAGATGATGGCGCACCACGCGTTCAACCGGCCGGACCACGAGGTCTACTTCAAGGACCGGTGCAC
Source organism: Thermoplasmata archaeon (assembly GCA_030042855.1). The sequence continues at coordinate 6,580 of JASHYU010000183.1, read as the reverse complement.
CGAGTACTGCCACGAGTTCCTGGTCGCGACCCTCGGGGCGGATGCGACGGCGTTCACCTACAAGGAGGAGGAGTGGGAGGGCGGAGGGAATCTCGGGCCCTCCCTCAGCGTCGCCGCCCTCGGGCTCGAGGTCGCGACGCTCGTGTTCATGGAGTACGTGCGCGACGGCGATCGGCTGAAGCCGATGCCGCTCACCGTCGTCGACACCGGCTACGGCCTCGAGCGGTTCGTCTGGGCCAGCCACGGGACCAAGTCGGCGTACGAACCGGTCTTCGGGGCGGAGTACGACGAGCTGCGTCGCACGTTCCCCCCGCACGACAGTGCGGTGCTCATCGACCACGCCCGGGCCCTCAACTTCCTCCTCACCGACGGCGTCGTCCCGTCGAACAGCAAGGAGGGGTACTTCGCACGCCTCCTGCTCCGCCGCTCCCTGCGCATTCTCGCGAAGGCGCCCGACGGGCCCGACCTCTACGCCATCCTCGAGCGCTCCGGGCGGGAGATCGCGCGCGACTTCCCCGAGGTCGGGGCCCACCGGGAGGACCTCCGGCGCGTCGTGGAGGCCGAGGTCGAGCGCTACGCGGAGGCGATCGAGCGGGCCCGCCAGGTGATCCACCGGACCGAGGAGCGCGTCCGATCGGGCGGGGGAAAAGTCTCGTCGGAGCAGCTCCTCGAATGGTACGACTCGCTGGGGGTCCCGCCGGACCTCGCCGTGGAGGAGCTCGAGGCGCCGCCCGCGATCCCGGCCGACTTCTACGCGCTCGTCGCGGCCCGGCACGAGAACGAGCGGCCGACGAACGACTACGTCGACCGGTCCGAGGGACTGCCCGACGTGGCGGCCGGCGTGCCGCCGACCGAGGTGCTGTACTACCTCGATCCCTACACCGTGTCGTTCGACGCGCACGTCGTCTGGACCGAGGGGCCGTTCGTCGCCCTCGACCGGACGTACTTCTATCCGACCGGCGGGGGCCAGGTCACGGACCGGGGCCACGTGGACGACGTCGAGGTCGTGGAGGTCGCCGGGCGCGGGCCGTGGGTGCTCCACCGCCTCGCGCGGGCCGCCCCGTTCCGGGTCGGCGATCGCGTGCGCGGACGGGTCGATCCGGTCCGTCGCACGCAGTTGATGCAGCACCACACCGCGACCCACCTCATGAACGGGACGCTGCGCGAGATCCTGGGCCCGCACGTCTGGCAGGCCGGCGCGTACAAGTCGCCGGAGTCCGCCCGCATCGACGTGACGCACTACCGGCCCTTGTCCAAGGAGGAGCTCCGGGCGATCGACCGGCGGGTGAACCAGATCGTCCGCGAGGACCGTCCGGTGAAGAGCTACTTCGAGTCCCGGACCGAGGCCGAGAAGCGGTTCGGGTTCACGCTCTACCAGGGCGGCGCGGTCCCCGGACGAGAGCTCCGGATCGTCGAGGTCGAAGGGTTCGACGTCGAGGCGTGCGGCGGGACGCACTGCACGCACACGAGCGAGGTCGGGGCGATCGAGATCCTCGACGTCGAGCGGATCCAGGACGGCGTCGTCCGCCTCACGTACGCGAGCGGGGAGCGCGCGCTCGAGATCCGCGAGGAGCACGAGGCGATCCTCCGCGAAGCGGCGCGGCGCCTCGGCGTCGCGGTGCCCGACCTTCCCAAGGGCATCGACCGCCTCCTCGCGGAGATCGAGGAGAACCGCAAGGTCGCGCGCGAGAAGCGCAAGGAGGACCTCGGGTCGATCGCGGAACGCCTCCTCGGCGACCCGACCGCGACGGAGCGCATCGGACCGGCGGCGGTGATCGCGGCGCGCGTCGACCTCGACCGGACGGAGCTGATGGAGCTCTCCCGCCGGCTCTGCCGCGAGTCGGGACGGGTCGTGATCCTCGCCGGGGAGCGCGACGGACGGGGGACCCTGTTCGTCGGGTCCACCGCGCCCGGGGTCTCCGCGGTCGCCCTGATCGAGGCCGCCAAGCCCCGCTTCGATGGAAAGGGCGGGGGCAACCCGGCGTCGGCGACCGCCGTGGGCGAACCCGGAGCGCCGCTGTCGGCGGCGATCGAGTCGGCCCGGTCGGCGGCCCGGCGCGCGGTCGCCGCGTGAGCCGGGGCGAGGTGACGTATATCGCCGGGGCCGGTCGCCCTCGCCGGCCGCCGGCCGTGCGAAAGGTTTACCTCCCGTAGGCCCCCATCAAGGCTGGGATAGAGGATGAATCGTCGGGCTCTGGAACTCTCCGGCATGCCCCGCACCCGAACGCTATGAGCGCGAGCGACGGCAGCACGGTCGGGGGGGTCCCTCCCGAGGTCGTCACCTTCCTCAGCGGCAAGGGCGGGCGCTCGCTCATCGTCAAGGGCGGCGCCGGTACCGGCAAGACGACCTTCGGGCTCGAGCTGCTCGAGCGCGTCGGGCAGCCGAACCGGTCGTACTATCTGTCCACGCGCATCGGCGACGAGGCGCTGTATCGCCAGTTCCCCTGGCTCAAGTCCGCCGAGATGCGCACGCGGGTCCTCGACGCGGCGAAGCTGTTCCTCGACGCGATCAGCGCGAGCAACCGGCCGCGCGACCCCGAGCTCCCCGAGACCGAGCAGAAGAAGGTGCGCGCGGGCCGCGAGGTCCTCGCAAGCTTCGGACAGGAGCGGGGGCCCCCGACCCGCGTCGACCGGACCCACCTCCAGGCGCTCCTCAAGCGGAGCCCGATGCCCGAGGTCGAGAACGTCTACAACCGCGTCGAACGGGCCCTCCCGGAGAAGTCGCTCCTCATCATCGACTCCCTCGAGGGAGTGACCCACAAGTACGGACTCGAGATGGAAGAGTTCGTCATGGCCCTCCAGAAGGACCTCGTGGAGGGTTCGAGCACCGACGTCGTGATGATCCTCGAGAAGCCCGAGGCCGGCGGGATCGAGTACCTCGTCGACGGGCTGATCTCGATCCAGCGCGAGGAGCTCGACGAGCGACGGGTCCGCCACCTCCGGCTCGAGAAGCTGCGCGCGACGAACATCGGTCGCGCCCGGTACGCCGTGACGCTCGACGGGGGCCGGTTCGAGGCGCTCGGGGTCGCGAACTCCGTCGGCGCCGCGTCGAACGCCACGGCCTGGCGGCCGACCTCCGACCCCGAGCGGCACTACTCGACGGGGATCCCGGACTTCGACAAGCTGCTCGGCGGCGGGCTCCGACGCGGCAGCTTCAACGCGTTCGAGGTCGACGTCAACGTCGGGATCGACGACTACTACATGCTGTTCACGCCGACGTTCCTCAACTTCCTCTCCCAGGGCCGGGGGATCATCGCCGTCCTCGCCGCGGGCGAGTCCCCCGAGAAGCTCCGGGACACCCTCATCCGCCACGTCCCGTCGAACGTGTTCGACACGCGCGTCCGGATCCCGGACTACACGGCGAACGAGACCGAGGACCCGTACATCCTCCCGATGGCCCGGTTCGGCCGGGAGGAGGCGATGCGCGCGATGGTCACGGCCGAGAAGGCCGTCGCCGGGACCGATCGCAAGCCGTTCATGGAGTACACCGCGTTCGACACGTTCGAGAGCCTGATGGGCGATCAGGTCGCGATTCGGATGTACTTCCAGGCGATCGCCCGGACGAAGCACGTCGGGAACCTCGGGATCGGGCTCCTCAAGCCCGGGCTCCTCGTCTCGAGCGAGATCCTGAACATGATGGACACGTACTTCCGGATCATCAACATCGACAACGCCCCGTGCCTGTACGGGATCCGCCCGCGCACGACGATCTACGCGATCAGCCACGATCCCGAGAAGGGTCCCCCCCACGCGGTGCTGACCCCGATCGTCTGAGTGGCCCGGCCCGCTAGGCCGGCAGCCGGAGCACGGGCACCCCGAGCACGTAGAGGGCGATCGCAGGGGCGAACGTCATCGACAGGTCGTCGTCGAACCACGGGATCTTCGGATACTCGGCGGCGAGCGCGACGACGGCCGCGATCCCGGCGAGCGCGAGGGCCGGCGCGATCGGCCAGGCGCCCAGGACCGCGAGGCCGACGAGCGCGAGGACCGTGTACATCACGAACGGGACCCCGGGGTAGAGGCGTCGGGCCCCGGCCCGCCGGAGCTCGCCCGCGACCGGATCGACCAGCGCCGTTCCGAGGATCACGGAGGCCGCGATCGGCTCGGGGAACAGGAGCACGGCGCCGACCAGCGCGATCGCGTAGAACGCGTAGCTCGCGACGCGCCGCTCCTCGTACGGGCGGAGCATGGGGAGGTCGAACCGGAACGCGAGCCGAACGCCCTCGATCGCCCAGACGGCCGCGAGGGCCACCAGGAGGACCTCCCATTTGGGCAGCACGAGGAAGAACTCCTCGGGCAGGACGAAGTAGATCAGCAGGAGCGCGCCGGCGCCGTGCGTGATCCGGCGCGCGATCCGGTCGCCGCCGGCTTCATCGAGGCCGAAGCGCGAGCCGAGCCACCGGCGGAACCGGCTCCGATGGGCCACCGCGGTGCTCACGCCCCCGGGGGAGGGCCCCCGACCTATGAAGATGCTCCGAGGCGAGGCCGGGCCGGGGAGAGCGAGAACCGTTTTGTGACCGCGCGGCTCGGACTCGGGACGTGAAGGTCACGGTCCTGGTCGGGAGCAAGTCGGACCTCGAGATCGCGGAGAAGGTGCGCGCCCGCCTCACCGAGTTCCACGTCCCGTGCGAGGTCCACGTCGCGTCGGCCCATCGGAATCCGGACAAGGTCGACCGGCTCGTCCGGGACCCGAGCACCGACGTCTTCGTCGCCATGGCCGGTCTCTCGGCCGCCCTCCCGGGCGTTGTCGCGGCCCGGACCCTCCGGCCCGTGATCGGGGTGCCGCTCCACCGTGGGCTCGGGCTCGACAGCCTCCTCTCGGTCGTCCAGATGCCGCCCGGGATCCCGGTCGCGGCGGTCGGCCTCGACGCGGCGGAGAACGCGGCGCTCCTGGCGACCGCGATCCTCGCCCTCAAGTACCCCGAGCTCGCGTCGGCGCTCGAAGCGTACCGGGCGAAGTGGCGCGAGGAGCCGACGCCCTCGCCCGGGAGCTCCGCGTGATCGACCCGGAGCGATTCGTCGCCGAGGCGATCGAGCGGGTCCGCGCGGACGTCCCCGACCGGACGCTGATCGCGGCGTCGGGGGGCATCGACTCGACGACCGCCGCCCTGATCGTCGAGCGGGCGCTCGGCCCGCGCGCGCGGGCCGTCTTCGTCGACACCGGCCTCCTGCGGGCCGGCGAGGTCGACCGGGTCCGCGCGTTCTTCCGCTCGAGCGGGCTCGCGTTCGACGTCGTCGACGCGGCGGATCGGTTCTTCGCCGCGCTCGAGGGCGTGGCGGATCCCGAGGAGAAGCGCCGACGCGTCGGCGCGGCGTTCATCCGGGTGTTCGAGGTCGAGGCCGACCGGTTCGGAACGGACCGGCTCGTCCAGGGGACGATCGCGCCGGACTGGATCGAGAGCGGCGGCGGCTCGCGGGACACGATCAAGACCCACCACAACGTGGGCGGGCTGCCGCCGGACTCCCGCCTGCGCGTGGTCGAACCGCTCCGCGACCTCTACAAGGACGAGGTGCGGGCGGTCGCCCGCCACCTCGGGATCCCGGATCCCGATCGCCAGCCGTTCCCCGGCCCGGGTCTCGCCGTGCGGGTCGCGGGACCCGTGTTGCCGGACCGGGTCCGCCGCGCCCGCGTCGCCAACGCGATCGTCGAGGAGGAGATCGACCGCGCGGTCGCCGCGGGGACGATCCGGCGACCGTGGCAGTACTTCGCGGTGCTCCTGCCGCTCCGGTCCGTCGGCGTGCTGGGCGATAACCGCGTCCACGGGGAGGTCGTGAGCGTGCGCGCCGTCGAGTCGATCGACGCGATGACCGCGACGGCGATCGACCTCCCCCGGTCCGTGCTCGCCCGCATCGCGGAGCGGGTGACCCGGGAACTCTCGGGCGAGGTCGTGCGCGTCCTCTACGACGTCACGGACAAGCCCCCCGCGACGATCGAGTGGGAGTAGGGCCCCCGGCGAACGGCGGCGAAATCCTATCTGCGCCCTCCGCCGTGGGGGTCGGTCGATGCCCGAGGACATCTCCCGGCCGAGCCGCACGCGCACGATCGAGCTGCCCGAGGACCTGGTGAGCGCCATCGCGAGCCGGCTCCACGGTTCGGCCTTCGAGTCGGTCGACGCGTTCGTCGCCTTCGTCCTCGCGCGGCTCCTCGATCGGCCGGGCGAGGCCCCGTTCAGCGAGGAGGACGAGCGCTACCTCCGGGAGCGGCTCCGATCGCTCGGGTACATCGATTGATCGACGGCCGCCAACGCTTAGCCGACCGGCGGCCCTCCCGGCGCGTGCTCAGCTGCCCCTTCTGCGACGCCCCCGAGACCGACCGCTTCGAGCTCGAGGGCCACCGCTACCTCGTCTTCCGCTGCCTGTTCACCCCCGAGATCGATCCGCGGCTCACCGACCGCGAGCTCGCGGAGCGGCTCCGGGCGGACTACGCGCCGGGGTCCGCGAGCGGCCACTTCCGGTCGATGTGCGACCGCCTCCATCTCTACGTCACGCAGGGGGACGGGGCGCGCGCGCTCACTTCGGACCGCGGTGAGTGAGCCCGGGCCCGCCGCGGTCGGCGGCCCCCGGCGTCCCGCCGGCGCTC
>JASHYU010000182.1 GCA_030042855.1 Thermoplasmata archaeon | reverse complement strand
CCGATGAAGATCGTCGGCTCGGCCGACGGGTTCACGTTGCCGCGCGAGTCGCGCCGGCGCCCGACGCGCACGTAGATCGAGCTCTTCGTCTTCTGGACGTCGAGCCGGATCACGCCGCGCTCCGTCGAGTCCTCGCTCACGCGGGCGTCGTCCACGATCCGCTGCATGCGCGAGTTCGGGTTGTCCTTGGTCGGCAGGAAGTCGTTGAAGCTCGCGAGGTGGTGGTTGACGATCGATCGCTCCCGGAAAAAGCCGTCGACGATTTCGCGCATGGAATGTCAATCTCCCCCGACCGACTGCACGATCAGACGGTAGGCGATCGCCTCGCCGGCGGTCGCGCTGGGCCGGCGGATCTTCACCAGACGGCCGAGGAGGTTCTCGCCCGAGGAGCGGAGCGCTTCGTACTTCGGATCGGTCTTGAGGCCCGGATCGCTGACGAGGATCTTCGGCAGGCGCTCGGGCGGGGTCCCGAGCTTCTCGATCGTCGTCCGGCTCTCCTCCTCCGAGAGCACCTCGTGGGGCGGAGCGAGATGGTGGGCGACGAACGGGCGCGGCGGCCCGGCCGGCTTCGTCGGCGCGGCGGTCTTGCGAGTGCGGCGGGCGGTCGTGGGGGTCATCGGTTCCTCGGGGGCGCGGCCCGGGCCCGGGGGGACATCCGGAGCGGTCCCGCGCTCGACGCCGGACCGCTCGTTCGAACCCCCGACCACCTGGTTAAAAGCCAGATGCTCTGGGTAGGGCCGTCGGCCGGACCGATCGGCCTACCTACCTGAGCTACGGGCCCGATCGCGCTCCGTCCCAGGGGAACCCGAGCGCGGTATTTCACGTTATTCCTGACGGGGCTCACGACAGGCTCTCCAACTCCGAGATGATCGACCAGATCGCGGTGCGCCCGTGGCTCGGCAGGTTCGGGTCGTTCGCGAGGTCGTCGAGGACGTAGACGGCGCTCGCGATCCGCACGTCGAGCGCGACCCGCGGCTTCGCGAGCTCGTCCTTCGCCGCCTGGGCCCCCCGGCGAACGTTGCGCGGCACCGACAGGTCGTCCGCGAGCTCCGTCAGCGACTCGACCACCCGGTCGAGGCCCGGGCGCTCGGGCTCGCTCGACAGGGGAGCGGCGACCGCGACGGCCGGTCGCGCCGGCACGACGTTCGGGGCGGTCATGCCGGGTGGCTCTCCCCGCCCTCCTTGTACGCCGTCACGACGAGGAGGGTCTTCGTCTCCCGAATCCCTCGAACGGCAGGGAGCCGGTGCAGGACGAAGTCCTTCAGCTCCTCGTAATGCGGGAACTTCACCTTGAGGAAGATGTCGGTGTCGCCGGTGACGAGGAAGACGTCCTCGACCTCGGTGAACTTCGCGACCTCGCCCGCGACCGTGTCGGCCTCCGACGTTTCGACCTTGAGGGCGATGAGCGCCACGACGTGCTCATCTCCCCAGACCTTCGTGAACGCGCTCTCGACGGCTCGACTGACCGGCGGTTTCCCCGTGCTAGGTTTGTCCATCGAATCTCCCCCCACCCGACGCCGTGTACGCAGTGCCCTCTCGCGAAGTGCGGATGCCGGAAACCCCCTCGCGCTACGCCGCGGGAGCCGACTCGAACTCCTCTTGGAGGTCGTTGACGACCTGGTCGATCACAGCACCCGCCGAGGGCGCGCGGTACTCGCGCACCCCCCCGGCTTCACTCGACACCCGCGCGATCAGGTCGGCCGGCCCCCGGAGGAACTCGACACTGCAGATGAACTCCTCCATGATGGCCGGCCCCCACCGCGCCGAGCGGGCGACTAAGACCCTGTATATAGGTTTTCCCGGGTTGCAATTTCGCTTTTTCGCGCGGCACCGAGCTCGCCAACCGGTCGCGACGCGCCGCCCGTACGCACCTCCCAGCAGCTCGGACGGGCGTGCTGTTATCTGGGCGCTCCCGTAGCGACCGACGGGAACACCGATGCCGGAGCCCGGGGCCTCGGTCCGGATCGAAATTCGGGTGGAGCTGAAGCCGGGCGTCCTCGATGCGGAGGCGGAGAGCATCGAGAAGTCCCTCGGCCTGCTCGGCGTGGGCCACGTACGGCGCGTGACGACCGCCCGGATCTACGACCTCGAGTTCGGCGACGTCGCGCCTCCGGAAGCGGAACGGCTCGCGCGGGAGGCGGTCGACCGCCTGCTCGCGAATCCGGTGATCCACCGCGTGACCGTGCAGCCCGCCCTGCCCTAGCTCCATGACCGATTGGGCCGCGGGCGTCGACGCCGTACCGGTCCGGCAGGCCTCGATCGCCGCGCTCGAGGCGATGTCGCGCGATCGGGGGCTCGGGTTCGATCGCGTCGAGCTCACCCGTCTGCGGGCCTACTTCCGCTCCGAGCGACGGGAACCGACGGACGTCGAGCTCGCCGGCCTCGCGCAGAGCTGGAGCGAGCATTGCAGTTACAAGTCTTCCCGGCCGTACCTGAAGCGCGCGTTCGGTTCCTTGCACCCACCGGGCCGGGTCCTCGGCACCGGGGATGCCGGCGTGCTCCCGTTCGAGGACGGCTACGCGTACGCGCTCCGCATCGAGTCGCACAACCACCCCTCGGCGGTCGAGCCCTACGGTGGCGCGGCGACGGGCATCGGCGGGATCCTTCGCGACGTGCTGGCCGTGGGCGCGAAGCCGATCGCGCTCACCGATCCCCTGTTCTTCGGGCCCCTCGACCTTCCCCGGGAGCGCCTCCCGTCGGGCATCAAGAGCCCGCGCTACCTCGCGGAAGGGGTCGTGGCCGGGATCCGCGACTACGGGAACCGGGTGGGCGTGCCGACCGTGTCGGGCGCGATCTACTTCGACCCGTCGTTCGTCGTCAACCCGCTCGTCAACGTCGGCTGCGTCGGCTTCCTGCCCCGGCGCCGCCTCCTCCCGAACCGGGCGCGGGCGGTTGGCGATGCGCTGGTGCTCGCCGGTGGACTCACCGGACGGGACGGGATCGGCGGGGTCTCCTTCGCCTCCCGGGAGCTGACGGATCGCAGCGAGACCGAGTCGCGCGGAGCGGTCCAGCTCGGCAACCCGATCATGAAGGAGCCGCTGATCCACGCCTGCCTCGAGGTGTTCGATCGGGGCTGGGTCCGGGGCCTCAAGGACCTCGGCGGGGGCGGCATCGCGAGCGCGTCGGGCGAGCTCGTCCACGCCGGAGGGTTCGGATCCCGGATCGATCTCGCGCGCGTGCCCCTGCGAGAGGACGGACTCCGGCCGTGGGAGGTCTGGGTCTCGGAGTCCCAGGAGCGAATGCTCCTCGACGTGCGCCCGGTGGATCTCGCGCGGGTGCTCGCGGTCTTCCGTCGCTTCGACGTGCCCGCGACCGCGATCGGGGAGGTCGCGAAGGGACCCTACGAGACGCTCGAGTGGGCCGGGCAATCGGTCGGCCGTCTCCGCGTCGGCTTTCGCGTGAACCCGCCGCCGCGCCACCGGCCGCGCCGCTCGACCCGGCGCCCGAAGGGGGAGACCCCGTCGGTCCCGAACGACGCGCCGGGCGATCTCGTCCGGGCGATGGTGCTCGCCCCCGACTCGCTCTCCCGGGAGGCCGTCATCCGGGTCTACGATCACGAGGTGCAGGGACGCACGGTGGTGAAACCGCTCCACGGGCGGCCGGAGTCCTCGTCGCACGGCGACGCGGCGGTCCTGAAGCCGCGCGCTGACAGTTCGCGCGGCCTCGCGATCACCACCGCCGCGCACCCGTGGGCCTGCCGGGAGGACCCGGCGGGAGGCGCGGCGATGGTCGTCGAGGAGGCGGCCCGGAACCTCTACGCGGTGGGTGCCCGGCCGGACGCGTTCTCGAACTGCCTCAACTTCGGGAATCCCGAGGACCCGGGCGTGCTCGGGGACTTCGCCGCGGTCACGGGCTCATTGGCGGCGGCCGCCCGGGCCCTCGGCTTCGTCGTGCCCTCGGGCAACGTGAGCTTCTACAACGGGGGGCTCGCCGCCGAGATCCCCCCCACTCCGGTCCTGCTGGCCACCGGGATCTTGGACCGGGTCGAGCACGCGGTGACGAGCGATCTCAAGCACGTCGGCGCGACCCTCTACCTGCTCGGGGAGTCCCGACCGGAACTCGGGGGGTCGCTCTGGGCGCGCCGCGACGGCCGCACCGGGCTCCGGCTGCCGCCCACCGACCCCGTCGCGCTGCGGTCGCTCGGGGAGCGACTACGGAAGCTCGCGGCCGCGAAGGTCGTCCGGTCGGCGCACGATGTCTCCGACGGAGGGCTCGCGGTCGCGCTCTGCGAGATGGCGTTCGGCGGGGCGGTCGGCTTCTCGGTCGATCTCGAGGCGACCGGCCTCGTCGGACCCGGCGTGGCGCTCGTCGCCGAGGGCGCTTCCCGGTTCGTGGTCGAGGTCGCGCCCGGGGAGGAACGGCGATTCGAACGCGCGCTCGCCCCCTGCCCGTTCGCTCCGCTCGGCGAGGTCACCCCCGAGTCGGGGACGTTCCGCTGGGCGGGTCGAACGCTCGTGCGGCTCTCGCTCGACGAGCTCTACCGGCGCTGGCGCACCGGGCTCGGATTGCCGTGAGCGAGCGATGACCGTGACCGCGCTCGTCTCCGGTGGCAAGGACTCGATCTACGCCGCGTACCTCGCCGACTCCCAGGGCTGGCCGGTGGACGAGCTGCTCACCCTGCGTCCGACGGAGGACGACTCCCTGCTGTTCCATACCCCCCACCTCGATCTCGTCGCCCTGCAAGCGACCGCCTGGGGGAAACGCCACCGCACGGTCGGGGTGGGGGGGGCCGGCGAGCCGGCGGAGCTCGCGGCGCTCCGTGGCGCGCTCGCGGGCGATCGGGGGCC
>JASHYU010000181.1 GCA_030042855.1 Thermoplasmata archaeon | reverse complement strand
AGCCCGCGGCCACTAACGTCCGCAGCTACGTCACCTGGTTGCACTTGGCAGTTACACAGAACGCGTGTGATACCCATTTTTTTTCGGGAGCCCCGGACCCCGCCGCGGGCCCGGGGGCCGCCGGAGTTTTCCGCCGGAGCGCCTCCGACCGGCCGTGCCATCCCTCGGCGTCTCCCGATCGCACTGGCCGGTCGTCGCGTGGATCCGGCTCCAGGTCCCGCCGCCGCCCGCGCCGCTCTTGCTCACGCCCGGGCCGCCGCCTCCGCCGAGCCCGCCCCTCGATCTCCTCGAGCCCAATCCGGTGCTCACGGATCCGAGGAAGCGCGTCTACGCCTACGAGGAGGACCGGGGGGACTGGGTCGTCCGCCTCGTCTGGGACTCGGACGACCCCGGGCTCCTCGAGGCCGAATGCCGTGCCCCCCTCTACCACCAGCGGCTCCCGCGGGCCGAGGTCCAGAAGTTCTGGACGGCCGTCCGCGAGCTCGTCGCGCCGATCGGCCCCCTCCCAATCGAGTCGGCGGACCCACGACCCTAGGATAAATCGGAGCGGGCGGTCGAGGGAGCGGTGCTGCGCGCGACGTTCCTCCACCTGCCCGGGATCGGCCCGGCCACGGAGACCGACCTGTGGCGCTCCGGCGTCCGGGACTGGCAGGAACTGCTGCCCCGGACGCGGGCGCTCGGACTCGGCCCGGCCCCGATCGAGCGCCTCGCCCAGGAGGTCGCGGCCAGCGAGTCCGCGCTCGCGGGGCGCGACGCGGGCTGGTTCGGCCGCCGGCTGCCCGCGCGCGAGCACTGGCGCCTCTACCCCGAGTTCGCGCGGGAGACGGCGTTCCTCGACATCGAGACGACGGGGCTGAGCCCCTACGCCGGGATCGTGACCGTCGTGGGCGTCCACGGGGACGGTCGCACGCGCTCGTTCATCGCCGGCGAGGACCTGGAGGAGCTCCCCGCCTACCTCCGGCGGTTCCAGCTCCTCGTGACGTTCAACGGGAGCCGGTTCGATCTCCCCTTCCTCGAGGTCGCGCTCCCGCACCTCGTCCCGCCCCCGGTACACATCGATCTGCGCTTCCTCCTCTACCGGATCGGACAGGCGGGCGGTCTCAAGCGGATCGAGGAGCGGCTCGCGATCGGGGACCGCTCGGGGGTCGAGGGGGTCGGCGGCCTCGACGCGGTCCGGCTCTGGCAGGAGTACCGGCGCGGGAGCGCCGCGGCGCTCGAGCGTCTCGTCCGCTACAACCGCGCCGACACGGTGAACCTCGAGCCGTTGCTCGCCCACGCGGTCCGCGAGCTCGCGTCGCGCCTCTTCCCGCGCGTCGCCCCCGGGGATCGGACCGGCGACGCGGCGGCCGACGGCGAGACGGTGCCGGCCCGATGACCGAGACGCTCCGGCTCGCCTTCCTCTCCTCCTACCACCCGCGGGAGTCGGCGCGCGGCGCGGGGCACACGATCGCCGAGGTCGGCCGCCGCCTGGCCCGCGCCGGGCACGACGTGGACGTGTACTACCCGGTACGTGCCGGCCCGGTCCCGCCCATCGACCTCACCGACGGCATGCGGGCGATCCCCGTCGCCGGCGCGATCGCCGTCCCGTTCCCGTTCGGGCCGGACCTCGCCTACGCCTGGCGGGTCGGCCGCCTCCTCCCGGGGGACCGGGACGTGATCGTCGCGCACAACGAGATCGGCGGGGCGTTCGTCCTCCGCGACGCGCAGTGGACCCGCCGGCGTCGATCGGCCCGCGAGCCCATCGCGATCCAGACGTTCCACGGCATCGCCCTGCGGTTCCTCCAGATCTCCCGCCCCCGCCGACCGGACGGCCTGCGCCCGCAGCTCGGGTACCTCCCGGACTGGTTCGCGGTGCGCGCGCTCGAGGGCCGGGCCGCCCGGAGCGCGGACGCGTGCGTCGTGTGCTCGCGGGCGATCGGCGAGGAGGTCCGGAACCTGTACGGGATCCCCGCGCGGCGCATCCGCGTGATCTACAACGGAGTCGAAGCGCAGCCCGCCCCGACCGAGGCCGAGCGGAGCGAGGCGCGCGACGCCCTCGGCCTCGACCCCGAGACCCGGGCGCTGTGCTTCATCGGCGAGGACACGCACCGAAAGGGGCTCGACGTGGCGGAGTCGACCGTCCACCGACTGCGGGCCCTCGGCGACAAGGTCGTGCTGTTCAACCTCGGGAATCCGGCGCCGTCCTCCGACGGGGTCCGGAGCCTCGGGATCGTCGACGTCGCGACGAAGCGGCGGGTCCTGGTCGCCTCGGACCTCTTCCTCCTGCCGACCCGCTACGAGGGGCTCCCGGCGGTCGTCCAGGAGGCCGCGGCGCTCCGCCTCCCGGTCGCCACGACACCCGCCGCGAACATCGAATGGGGGACCGCGGGCCGGGACTTCGTCCTGATCGAGCCGAACACGCCGGACGCGGCGGTGGACGTGATCCGGCCGCTGCTCGGCGCCCCCGAGCGGCGTCGGGCGCTCGCCGAGAACGGCTTCCGGGAGCTCGGGAGTCGCGGCTACGACCAGCAGGCGAGCGAGTACCTCGCGCTCTTCCGCGAGCTCCTAGTCGACGGACGGGGCTAGCGCG
>JASHYU010000180.1 GCA_030042855.1 Thermoplasmata archaeon | reverse complement strand
CTCGGAAAGCCCGGCACTGACCAAGATCACGAAAACCGCCCGCCAGCCGCTTGGCCCCGGAGCTGTCGCCCGGAGAGAAAAACCGGATAAGACCTGAGCCATTACCGGGGTAGGATGCAGATCTCGGTCTTCGTCGGAGTCAGCCTCGACGGGTTCATCGCCCGAAAGGACCTGAGCTTCGACATTCTACCGGAGGCGGACTATGACCGCAACGGCTTCGGCGAGTTCGTCGCCACGGTAGATGCCCACGTGATCGGCCGGAGGACCTTCGATTGGGCGGCCGGGCGACCGAAGTGGCCGTACCAGAAGCCGGCGATCGTCCTGAGCAGGACCCCCGACAGGGTGAGAGTTCCCACCGGAGTGGATTGCACGGTGACCTCGGAGGCTCCGGAGCAGGTCGTGGCCCGACTCTCCGGACTCGGAATGAGCCATCTCTACGTCGATGGAGGGGAGACGATCCAGCGCTTCCTCAGGGCCGATCTGGTCGACCACATCATCATCAACCGGTACCCGGTCCTCATCGGGGAAGGAATTCCCCTCTTCGGGGCGTTGGGGCACGACCTTCGAGTCCGGCACGTGAGAACCGAGGTCTTTCCGAAGGGCTTGGTGAAGTCAGAGTACCGAGTGGACCGTCGATAGCGGCCGAGCAGCTCGAGGAGTCCTCCTCGCGGACCTTTGCTCGGGACTGGATCACTCCCGAGCCTTCGGAGTCTCGACCCTAGCGCCGGAATCCGGCGGGCCCGTGTTGCTCCGCCATCTCGTCGTCGCCGTCGGCCGACGGGAACCGATACCGCACACTCCGTATTCCAAGGACCAGGAAGCTGGTCCAGACCGCCATCGCGGACGAGGAGTACGACCTCCTCCGGGAGCGCGCGAACCGCGAGGGCAAGAGGAGGAAGGCAGTGGCTCGGGAGGCGCGGCGAGCCCACGTGCTGCCCGACCGCGTGAATCCGGCGGACCCGGTCTGCCCCGCCTTCCCGCTGATCAAGGGACGGGACCGTCGCCGAGGCGCCTCCGTCGATATCGACCGGATCCTCGACTCACGACCGTGATCTTCGTCGACACCGGGGCGTGGATCGCGGTGCTGGACGAGCGCGATCGCGTCCACCTCCGGGCCCGGGCCTTCGAGCGGGAGTTGGCGCGTGACGCGTCCGGTGAAGATCCGCCGTCCATCCCTAGGGCCCGTATCGTAACGGAGCATCTTCGGCTCCCTTTCGGACCCGCCACGGCCTCAGGTTCTGAAGTAGTGCCCCTGGTCGATGTCGGCGATGAGCCCAGGCCGGACGGGCTGCCACTCGAGCAGCTCGCGGGTAAGCACACTGGACGCCGGTTGGTCGACCGCGAGGACCATCCCCAGAAAACCGAAATCCTCGGCCGTGCGAGGGACCACCGGCAGGTCCAGGTGACGGCCGATCACGGCCGCGATGTCGCGGACCGGTATGCCCTCATCGCCGACCGCATGGAGGACCGATCCCACCGGGGCCCGTTCCACGGCTAAGCGAAACAGGTGGGCCGCGTCGAGCACGTGCACCGCGGGCCAGCGGTTGGACCCGTCGCCGAGGTAGCCGGAGACGCCCTGGTCGCGGGCGATGCCGATGAGGCGGGCGATGAAGCCGTGACGGTCGCCCTCGCCGTGCACCGAGCGCGGCAGACGAACGACGGACGAGCGAACGCCGCGTGAAGCCATCGCGAGGGCCGCCTGGGCGTTCGCGCCGCGGCCCGCCATGGGTCCGCCGGAGGACCACGCGTCGCGTTCGGTCGCAGCGCGCCCGGGCACGGAAGGCGTCCCCGAAGCGATAACGAGGGGCCTTGCGGAGTCCTCGAGCGCGACGCCCATGGTCTCGATGGCGCGCCCGTCGACCTGTACCGCAGCCCCGATCTGGGTGGTGTCGTGGACGAACGCGAGGTGGATGACTCCGTCCGACCCGGCGGCCCCCGCGCGCAGAGCGTCCAGGTCGTTGAGGTCGCCGCGGAGGACCTCGGCGCCCATGCTCTCCAACTTCGCCGCGGACTCGTCCGAGCGGGCCAAGCCGACGACCTGATGGCCGGCGCCGAGGAGCTCAGGGACCACGGCCGACCCGACCCATCCGGAGGCCCCGGTTACGAAAACGCGCATACGCGCATCACCCCGGTCCTTGCAGGGGGAGGGTGGGATATCAGCGTTCTAGCGGATAGGCTCGCTAAGGACGGGGCCTTTGGGCTCACGAGCCATTTGGGAACGGTGCGCCGCATCGTGATAGAACTGCCGGTGAGAGGGTGCCCGTCGACGGCGTCACGACTCCCCGGTCCAATCACCATCCTCCGCGCACCTCGGGAGTCCCCCTAGAGACTGCCTGACCGGGCAGCGCACGCCTCCGCAAGCAGCAAAAGAAAGTGGATCGAGTCGCGCACTGCCGGGCCGGCAGATCGGTCGGCGAGAGGCAGGGAGGACGGCTCCCAGCGGAAGCTCGAGAAGCCAGGAACACCAAGACCCAGCCTGCCGAACTATCGGACTCGCTTAACCAGTCAATCGAATCCCGGCGGGCCCGGAACACCCGGCCGTTCGCCTTCCCCAGCGTCTCCTCGAGTTTGCGTAACCTCAGGCGTCAAGGTGCGAGCAGTGGGCGGGACCTACCCCCTGGATCTCGTCTCCGAGCCAGAAGGGGCGACCGTCGCGCGTCAAACCAGTATGGCGGTGCCTCGACTCGGATCCGGTAGCATCTCCCCCTTCCGCAGGCGGCCGTCCTCGGCGCTGACGCCAAGGAGGCTGGATCCGTCCTGCTCGGCGACCCACACGGTTCCATCCACCCATTCCAAGCCGCAGAGGCCATGAGACACGGTCCATCGGTGGGATTCTTCGCCGGCCGGATACGTCCACGCGACGATCACCTCGTGCTCGAAATCGGCCTGCCCGAACCGTCCTTGAGCCAGCGCCCAGCCCGCGGTGTACTCGATCATCGGAAGCGGTACTCGGTCCCGCTCCGCCCCCCTCATCGGATCGAGCTCCGGGAGAATCCCGCGTTCGGCATCGGTAAGCCAGAAGGAGCGACGGCGGGTGTCCCACGCGAGTCCTCGAGGTTTCCCCGTCCGGAAGGAAAACTGAGGATCCTCCAATTCAGAAGGATCCGCGCGGAGCATCCTGAGTACCGAAGGGCTCTCCGACGCAACCCACTCGCGTTGCCCGTCGAAAGTTATCCCCCGGGGGCGCTCCCCGGGAACCTTGACTTGCGCGATCGGTCGCGGGGCCATCGGGGTCGCCGGGGGCACTTCGCGTATAGGTCCAAGGGAGGCTACTCGAGCGGTACGACCGGTTCGTTCGGCGCAGCGTCCGGCGGAGGCGGGGACCTGCTGAACCCGACCTCTTCGAAGTGCTTCCACCGGTAGATGGCGATCGAGACGGCCCAGCTACCTACGAAGAGCAGGATGATGATGATCCCGCACCAGCCCCAGATCTCGATGCCGTCCGGTCCGGTCGAGTTGTTCAACCAGTTCATCGTGCTCCAGAAACCGAACGGTCCTCCGGAGAGGCGGAGCTCCGAGGCGAGCACTCCCAGGAGCTCGATCGTGCCGATGACGACCGCGACGATGACCGAGATGACGGTCATCGTCAGATTGTAGTAGACCTTGCGGATGGGCCGCATGAAGGCCCAGCCGTAGGCGAAGCGCATCCCGAAGCCGTCGGTAGTGTCCGTCAGTACCATCCCGCAGGTGAACATGAACGGCAGCACCATCACCATCCAGAGCGGAAAGTGGGCGGCCGCGGTCGCCGTGGTGACGGTGATCGCGATGAGGGCCACCTCGGAGGCGGTGTCGAACCCGAGCCCGAAGAGGACGCCGATCGGGTAGATCTGCCACGGCTCGTTGACGAACCGGAACAGCTTCCCGAAGTACCGGTTCATGAAGCCGCGCTTCAGGAGGGTCTCATCGAGCTTCTTCTGGTCGAGCTCCCCCGAGCGCAGGGCCTTGAAGATCAGATAGATCTCCCAGAAGATCAGGAAATTGATCAGCGCGATGATGTAGAGGAAGGCGCCCGAGATGAGCGTGCCCAGGACCGCCCCGTCGGCCTCGAAGGTCGGCAGGTTGCTGGCGATGAACTGGGTGGCGATCACGAGCACCGCGATCATCGCGACCACGATCGTCGAGTGACCGAGCGAAAACCAGGTCCCGACGGTCGTCGGTCGCTTGTCCTGCTGGAGCAGCTTCCGGGTGGTATTGTCGATCGCGCAGATGTGGTCGGCGTCGACGCCGTGCCGCAGTCCGAGGGTGTAGGCCAGGATGCCGAGCGCCCAGAAGATGGCGTACTGGGTCCCAATCCGGTAGGTCGCGTAGATGCCGAGGCCAGTCGCCGCCGCGATGGCCGCGTAAATGAGGATGACCTTGATCCACTCGGCTCGAGAGAGCACGATCGGATTCCGGACTTCCGTGAGCGGGTTGGGAGCGTTCGCAGAGGCCACGGCCACGAGCCGGCCCATGCCGCCGGCCATGTAAAGCGTTGTGGTGGTTTTTGAAAACGTAATACCCGGAAGGCACCGTTCAAGGTAGGGCCCCGGGCGGTCCCGGCCACACCGTTATGAGCCGACCGGAGCTCCAAGGAGAGTCGGGGGCGACATGGCGAGAGGTGCACGCCGGACCGGTCGTCCCGAGGTCACGCCGGATTCGCCTTCGCGAGTTCGGAAGCGGAAGGACAAGTACGTGGTGCGGCTGGGTGTCTCGCTCGAGCCCGACCTCCTGGCCCTCTTGGATGGCTGGGTGCGGGCGCGCAACTCGCCGAGCCGCTCGGACGCGCTCCGGGCCCTCATTCGGAAGGAGCTCGCCGAGCACGAGCTGGGCGATCCCAACTCCGACTCCGTGGCGAGCGTCCTGCTGCTCTACCGGCACGACGCTCCTAACGTCCTCCGGCGGCTCACGGCGGTGGAGCATCGCTGGGGGGGCCACGTCCGGTCGTCCTCGCACGTCCATCTCGAGGGCGGCTCGTGCATGCAACTCATCGGTCTGGTCGGAAAGCGCGCCGAGGTGGTCCATGCCGCCGAGGACCTGCGCGGGGTCAAGGGGATCGCCTTCGGCCAGTACTCCCTAGGAACTCCCCTGGTCGCCGGGGGAACGACCGGACATCGGCACCCTCATCGCGGCCCAGGAGAAAGGGCCGGCCGGAGAGCTCGGGACCGTTGAGGCGCCGACCCCGGAGATCAGCGGGACTCTTCGGCTCTCCGGGCCGGGTCAGAGAAAGCGGAACGCCTCGAGATTGGGCACATTCGCTAGGACGTGTACGACGCGCGGCGGGGCCGATGCACCCGTGAGGCAAAGCGTGGTGACCGGGTGACCCCGGCGCGTCCTCGCCTGGGGTCGCGCTGTACGCCCCATGAGCCTAAGGAGGCCAAGAGACCGGTATGGGAGCGCCTCTCCGCCTCCGGGATCGAGACTCCCCGGGAGCAACCGGTGGGGTAAAGTATTCGATGTTTCATGTTCCATGAACCATGAAGTTGGTCCAGACGGCCATTCCCGATGACGAATATCGACTGCTCCGCGAGCGGGCAAGCAAGGAGGGCAAGAGCATGAAAGAGGTCGCTCGGGAGGCGCTGCGCGCGCACTTGCTTCCCGACCGCGTGAACCCGGACGACCCGATCTTCCACGCCTTTCCGTTGATCAAGGGGCGAAGGCGACGCACGAGCGCCTCCGTCGACCACGACCGGATCCTCTACGCACGACCGTGATCTTTGTCGATACCGGAGCGTGGATCGCGCTCCTGGACGAGCGCGATCGCTTCCATCTCCGGGCCCGGGATTTCCAGCGGGACTTGGGGCGCGGCGCCCATGGTCGGTTGATCACTACGGACTTCGTGCTGGCCGAGGCCGTGACCTATCTCCGGCTCCGCGCCCCGGGCGACCTGGTCGGAGCGTTTCGTCGCGTGCTGGTCGAGAGCGAGAGCGTCCAGATCGTTTGGACTTCTCCCGACCGGTTCTGGGACGCTTGGCAGCGCCTCGAGGCCCGCACGGACAAGCGCTGGAGCCTTACCGACTGCCTGAGCTTCGTGACGATGGAGGCGCTCAAGATCCGTAGCGCGTTCGGCTTCGACACGGACTTTGTGCAGGCGGGTTTCGACCTCCTCCCCGCCGCCTCGGGTTGACGAAGGCGGTCGGGTTCGACTCCCGGCAGGTCCGTCTCGCCCGAGAGGGCGCCGCTCTCGGCTCCGGCCCTCCGCTCGCCCGTCGCGGGATGCGGAGTCGCAGGCGCGCGGGTTGGTACGGTCTTCGCGGCGGTCTCGGCTGGAGCGTCTCGCGGCAAGCAGGTCGGCGCCGCTCTCCCCGGATGCCGTGCGCCCCCCCGGGCGGTCTCCCGACGCTCCCGGTCGGAATTTCAGCGACTCGGCCCGGATTCGCGAAGGGGTTTGCGGGCGGTCCGATCGAGCTTGTCGAGGCAGTTCTCCCAACCCGGGACGAGCCGCTCGTAGACGTGGGGGGCACCTCGTCGGAGCTCCCCCAACCTCTCGTGGACGACGGTGACCTGGGTCTGCCCGTCCCCCCAGGCGCGGAGCTGTACCGTGACGAGGGTGTCGAAGTACTCCCCCTGCTCCGGCTCGGTTCCGACGAACGCCCAGTGGTAGGCGAGCTCTCGCGGTGGATCGATCTTGACGAAGCGCCCTTCGAACTTTCCGGTGCTCACTCCGTGGCGCGAGTGCCATACCTCGACGCGCCCATCGACGCGCGCGTCCACGGAGATCCGGTCGATGTCCAGATCGTCCGGCGCGATCCACTGACGCATCAGGTCGGGGTCGAGAAAGGCGCGGAAGACCCGGTCGGGAGGGGCACCCAGGATCCGCTCGATCCGGATCGCGACCTCCGCCGTGTCGGCCCCGCTCACGGCCTCCTCGGGGTCCTCGGCCGGGGCTCCCGACGGAGCGCCTCGTCCATCCGGCTCAGACCCTCCCGCCAGAAGTGTTCGTAGAAGGAAAGCCATTCGGAGGCCTCCCGGAGCGACCGTCCCCGGATCGAGTACAGGTGCTGACGGCCCGCCGCCCGGAGATGGAGCACGCCCGAGTCCCGAAGGATGCGTAGTTGCTTCGATACGGAGGGCTGGGACATGTGGGTGCGCTCGACGAGATCGCTGACGGATCGCTCCCCGTCCCGGAGCGCGTCGAGCAGGTGCCGCCGCGACGGTTCCGCGAGAAGTTGAAAGACGTCGGGCACGAACATTGTATGTCTAAAGGGATATATGTCCGTTCGCGTATGCGAAGGTGCCCTCGAGTGCCGTGCCGGCACTGCGGGACCCCGAAAACTCCGAGGATGAGCATATGCGAAAAATCACGGCGAACGTGTACATGACGTTGGACGGCCGCGGCGAGTTCCCGAAGTATCCGGGGTCCGATCGGCCCTCGGCGGACGTCAGCGCGCTCTTCCGCCACATGTGGTACGACCGGTTTGACGATGTCACGACCGTCGTCATGGGCCGACGGTCGTTCCTCGGTCACCAGCGGGCGTGGAGCGAGAAGGCCCTCAAGCCCGGGGAGGCGAAGTGGCTTCTCGAGTACCGACGGTACCTGGACCGCGTGGAGAAGATCTGCCTCTCGCACCGTCTCAAGTCCACCGACTGGGAGAACTCGAGGATCCTGCGCGGAGACCTCTCGCGGATCCTGGCTAAGCTGCGGCGCGAGAAGGGCGGGAACATCCTCCTGGAGGGCGGGCCCGCCGTGGTCCGCGAGTGCCTTCGACGCGATCTCGCCGACGACTACTGGTTCTTCGTCATGCCCGTCGTCTACGGGAAAGGCCCTCGGTACTGGGGGCCGATGAGCGGCCAGTGCACGCTGAAGCTCATCGAGACGAAGCCCGGAGAGGACCGGGAGATTCTCCTTCACTACGAGGCCGTGCGTTAGGGCCCGTCCTCCCCGCGCGGCAACCTCCCAGCGGAGCCCCTGAGCCGTTCGTCTCGCGCACGACCAGCTAGCCCGACGGCGGCGGATTCCGGCGGAGTCCATCGGTAGATAGGGAGAGGCCCCGGGTGATCTTGCGGGGCCGCTCGGTGGCTCGGCCGAGCTTCGGAGGCGGTGGTGGCCCACTCGCCGCGAGCCCGCGACCCGGATCCCACCGCGCGGCCAATAAGTCAATATACTTGACAGTCTATAGTCTTGACCAATGAGCTCGTCCCGAGAGAGCGCCCAGCGGCTGGAGCGGGCACCCCTGCCGGCCCTGCTCTACGCGATCCGGGGGACCTACACCGAGGCCG
>JASHYU010000179.1 GCA_030042855.1 Thermoplasmata archaeon | reverse complement strand
CGCCGCTGGGGAGCCCGATCTCGACGATCTCGCCGTAGGCCGCGTTGGCGACGTCTTGCACGAAGATGAGGGGACCCGCGACGCGGTCGATCGTGCGGTAGTCGACCGGGACCGTCGGCGGCGCCGCGGACGCGGGGGCTCCCTTGGTCGCCATCAGCTCGCTCCCGCGGTGAGCGAATCGACCGCGCTGGCCATCTCGAGCTCGAGCTGATCGAACTGGGTGGCGAGCTCTGCTTCGGGGATCCATTTCATGCGCGAGAGCTTGGTCCGCACGGGCAGCTTCTGCAGCTGGGCGACCGTGGCGCCCTTCGCGATCGCGTCCTGCTCCTTGTCCGCGAAGGCGAGCAGCGTGTGGAGCATCCGGTACTGTTTCTGGATGGAGGAGTAGGTGTCGACGTCGTCGTACGCGCTCTGCTGGAGGTAGTCCTCCCGGAGCATCCGCGCCACGTCGAGGACGGCCTTCTCCCGCTCGGGCAGCGCGTCCACCCCCACCAGCTGCACGATCTCCTGGAGCTCGGCCTCCTGCTGCAGGAGCTGGAGCGCCTTCTGGCGGAGCGGCACGAACTCCTTCGAGAGGTTCCGCGCGTACCACGCCTCGAGGTCCCGGATGTAGAGGGAATAGCTCTGCAGCCAGTTGATCGACGGGAAGTGGCGGCGCGCGGCCAGCGCCGCGTCGAGCGCCCAGAAGACCCGCGTGACCCGGAGCGTGTTCTGGCTGACGGGTTCGGACGTGTCGCCGCCGGGCGGCGAGACGGCCCCGACGACGGAGATCGAGCCCTTGCGGCCGTCGGGCGACAGCGTGATCACGCGGCCGGCGCGCTCGTAGAACTCGGCGACCCGGCGGCCGAGATACGCCGGATAGCCCTCCTCCCCCGGCATCTCCTCGAGGCGGCCCGAGATCTCTCGCATTGCCTCGGCCCACCGGCTCGTGGAGTCCGCCATCAGCGCGACATCGTACCCCATGTCCCGGTAGTACTCCGCGATCGTGATCCCCGTGTACACGCTCGCCTCGCGCGCCGCGACCGGCATGTTGGAGGTGTTGGCGATGAGCACCGTGCGCTCCATGAGCGGGCGCTTCGATTTCGGGTCCTGCAGGTGGGGGAACGTGGCCAGTACCTCGGTCATCTCGTTGCCGCGCTCGCCGCAGCCGACGTAGACGACGACGTCCGAGTCCGCCCACTTGGCGAGCTGCTGCTGCGTGACGGTGTTGTGGAGGAGCAATCCTCCGACCCCGCCCACGAAGTTGCAGCCGTACTCGGGCACGCAGACATCGTAGACGTCGTAGGGTCCGTTCCGCTCTTCCGAGACGTCCACCACCTCGTCGCAGTAGACCCAGTCCCGGAGCTCGGAGCGACGACCGGCCACCACTCCGGAAGGGGTGAGCGTATCCTCCTCCGGACCCGCCCCCCGGGCGAACGGTAGGAAGGTCGCGGCCCCCCTCCGCTCCTCGTGACCGACGTGGTCGTGGGTCTCGTTGCCCGGCCACGCGCAGCTCGAGTAGCTCGTGGGATCGCGGTAGATGGCCGGCAGGACCTCCGGGGCGATGGGGACGCCATCCATCTCCGTGGAGGTCGTCGGCTTCGACGCGATCTGCTCGCGAAGGGCGACGACCTTCGGGGCGCTCGGGTCGAGAGCGGCCTCCAGCTTCGACAGGTTCGAGATCCCGCGAACGACGACGCGGAACGAGTCGATCCCGTTCACCGTCCGCTGGGACAGCGTAGAAACGATCCCAAACCGGCTGAGCGCGTAGGCGAGCTCGGTTCGGAGGGGGGCGCTCGCCATGCAGAGTTCCACGGTGCCGTCCGACCATCGGCCGTCGCCGAGGTAGTACCCTCGCAGGAACGCGCCGAGCGAGCGGTTATCGGAGGCGAGCACCGCGGGCGGGATCCGCTTCTCGGCGGCGCGTCGGCCGACCTCGAGGGCTTCGAAGAGGTGAACCAGAGTTCGGCTGCGCACGAGAACGTTCGGCGGCCGATCGGTCGGGAGCTCGACGTCTCCATCCACTCCGAAGACCGTTCGAACGAGCTCGAGGAAGCGATCGCGCAGCTCCGCGTCCGAACTCGTGAACACGAGCGCGCCCGCTCCTCGAACGGAGCCCCCGGCGGCGAACAGTCCGAGCAGCTCCGCGAGTTCGGGGGACATGTACTCGAGGAGACGGACCGACGTCCCGGGTCGTTCGAGCTTCGGCAACGTCCGGTCGAGCCGGCACGGCCCCGAGGGGGCGGGCAACCGGCGCACCGAAGCCACGTAGTCCCCCGGACGGAGCTCTCGAGCCGGGGTCTCTCGCAGATCTCCGGACGGTCCGATGGTGAACACGCGATGGACCGGCGTCACGCGGACGGATCGGCCGCTCCGGGTACGCACGCGGACGAGGGAGTCGCTCTTCCCCTTGTACAGGGTCTCGGTCCGGCTCGTGACCAGCGCGCTCCCGACCAGCGAGAAGAGCTCGACCGGCGAGTCGAGACGAACCCATTCGTCCCCTCCGTCGACCGAGACCCGCCCGCGAGATCGGGCCTCCGCATAGAGATCCCCGATCCGGACCAGGGTGCCGTTGGCGAGCAGCACGGGCGTCTCCTGCGACGCGCACTTCCCGCTCCCGAACGGTCCGGGAATGCACGCCGTGCCGCCCTTCGCGATGGGATAGAACGAATCGATCACGCGCTGGCCCGTGATGAGCGGAATGTCCGGCGGAAGCTTCTGGGCGACCGGACGCGGGACCCGAACGACCCACCGGTGGGCCAGGTAGAGCGGCGTCGAACCGGCCGCGGTCTTGACCGCCCCGATGGGATCGCGGATCGTGTACGTGCCGCTCTTCAGGTCCTCGAGGGTCCCGCGAAGTCCGGGCGGGACCAGGATCTTGTGCAGGATGAGCTGCGTTTCCTGAACGGTGCCCAGGATCGTCCCCGGAGCCACCTCGCTCCCCTTCTTCGCGATCGCCGTGAACTCCCACTTCGCCTTCTCGTCGAGCGGCGGCGCGACGGTGCCGCGGGTGATGAAATCCCCGACGCTCCTCTGGATCACGTCGAGGGGGCGCTGCACGCCGTCGTAGATCGACTTGAGTAGGCCCGGACCCAGCTCGACGCTCAGGGCCAGTCCGGTGTTCTCGACCGGATCGCCCGGACGGATCCCGGTCGTATCCTCGTACACCTGCACGGTCGCCGTACCGCCGACGAGTCGGATGATCTCGCCGACGAGCCCGAGGGTCCCGACGCGGACCACGTCGTACATCTTCGCCTCCACGAGGCCTTCGGCGATGACGACCGGACCGGACACCCGCGCGACGACTCCCGCCATCTCGTCCCCCTAGTTCGGCATCGCGAGCGTTACCCCGAGGACCCGCTTCGCGAGCGTGTTGATGCTCTCGACCTCGTACTCTCCGGTCGGGGTCGGGACGAACACCACGAGCGGGGTGATCGAGTTGTCCGCGTTCAACCGTTGCGCCTCCGAGAGACGGGGGCGGATCGATTGGCTCGCGATCACGAGCGTGTACGCTCCCGAGGTCATCACCCGCTGGAACTCCGCGGCCGCGGTCTCGGCCGTCACCTCGACGACGTCCTGGAGGCCGATCAGTCGAAATCCGATCGCGAGCTCCCGCTCGCCGAGAACGGCAGTGCGCCTCGCCTCGGTCGACGCGTCGGGCACGGCCTCCCCGGCGGGGTTCCAGCCTATTTAACGGCTGCCGGGGCCGTCCGCCGCCGAGAGCGGCGCGCGCTCCGGCGAGCGGTCGTCCCCGCCCGTCCCACCTCGAACGCATGCGGTTTTCGACCCCGAGCGGACGCCCGGACGAGCTCGCGCAATCGCCGCTCCCGGGTCGCGGGCTGCTTCGCGCTCATCACCCAGAACGTGGCGAGCCGGCGATATCCGGTCGGCTGGCTCGCGAAGAACCTCCAGGCTCGGCGATGGGCGCGGAACCGGGTCCGAAGCGAGGGG
>JASHYU010000178.1 GCA_030042855.1 Thermoplasmata archaeon | reverse complement strand
GTGGAAGTGGTGGCCCGTCAGCGTGACCCGGAGCTGGATCTTGCGCCGGTCCGTCCGATCGCGGACCCGCTTCACGAGCCGCTCCGCCTCCATGCGGTCGACCAGCGTGGTCACGTACCCGGGCGATACGCCGAGCAGGTTCGCGAGCTCGGACTGGGTGATCTTCCGATCGTGCATCATGTAGTGCAGCGCGAAGTGCTCGAGGACGCGGAACCCCTCCTTGGGGCGGCCCGGATCGATCCCCGCCATCGCGCGGCCCAGCGCGCCGCGCATGAGCCCGAGGGTGTCCTCGATCAGCGCCTCCCGCTCGGCGCGCGCCGCCTCCACGACCGGCCCCACGCCCCGCGGCACCAAGAACCTTTCGCTGGCAAATCATTCTCTAGTAAACTATTTATCAGATGATGACTCATGGCTAAACCAATATGACCGCCGTCCTCGCCGCCCCCGGGGCGACCGAACCGGCCGCCGAGCCGATGATCGAGGTCGCGGGACTCGTCAAGGTCTACGGCGGCGGCGAGGGCGACACGGGCGCCGGGGTCGTCCGGGCGGTCGACGGGATCGACTTCCATGTCGACCGCGGGGAGTTCTTCGGCTTCCTGGGGCCGAACGGCTCGGGCAAGACGACCACGATCAAGATCCTCACCACGCTCCTGCGCCCGACGCGCGGGTCGGTCCGGGTCGGCGGGCTCGACGTCGGGGCGCGCCCGCAGGAGGTGCGCCGGCTGCTCGGATACGCCGGTCAATCGATCGGCGTCGACGGGGACCTCACCGGCCGGGAGAACCTGCGGCTGATCGGCCACCTCTACCACTTGCCCCGCGCCGTCGTGCGCGACCGGGTCGACGAACTCCTCGAGGTCCTGCAGCTGACCGAGGCGGCGGACCGGCCGGCCGGGACCTACTCGGGCGGCATGCGCCGGCGGCTCGATCTCGGCTCGGGTCTCGTGCACCACCCGCCGCTCCTCGTCCTCGACGAGCCGACGACCGGGCTCGACCCCCAGACGCGGAACGCCGTCTGGGAGTACCTGCGCGCGCTCCACCGGAACGAGGGGATGACGATCTTCCTGACGACGCAGTACATGGAGGAAGCGGACCAGCTCTGCGAGCGACTCGCCATCATGGACCACGGCCACCTCGTCGCCGCCGGCTCCCCGCGGGAGCTCAAGGCCGGGATTGGCGCGGACCTGATCACGATCCGCCTGCCGCAGGACGCGGGGTTCGAGGCGAGCCGGGCGCGCGCGCTCGCACTCGCGCAGGGCGTGCCGGACGTCGCGGGGGCGGTCGAGTTCGACCAGGGCGTCACCATGCGCGCCGGCCACGGGGGCGCCACGCTCGTCGAGGTGCTCCGTCGCCTCGAGGCCGAGCGGATCCGGGTGAACGAGGTCGCGGTGGCCCCCCCGACGCTCGATCAGGTCTTCCTCCAGCACACCGGACGGGAGATGGTCGTCGAAGCGGTCCGCCCGCCCTCGAGCGGCCCCTGGGCGCGCCACCGGAGGGCCTGAGATGGCGACGGCCGAGTCGGTGTACCGCCCCGCCGCCCCCGCGCTCTCCGCTCCCGGGTCGTTCGGCGCGGCCGGAGGGATCGTCACCGAGGTCCTCTGGGTCGCGTACCGCAGCCTGCGCAAGCTGAGCCGCAGCCCGTTCCTCCTGTTCTTCACACTGATGATGCCGATCATCTGGCTCGGGATGTTCAGCCAGACGTTCGGCACCGTCTTCGACAAGGCCACGAGCGTGCCGGGGCAGGCGCCGCTCCCCTACGACTACATCGCCGTCCTGCTCCCGGGCATCGCCGTGATGAGCGCGATCCAGGCCGCGGCGCAGTCCGGCTTCTCGATGGTGAGCGACATCGAGACCGGCTTCATGGACAAGTTCCTCGTCGCGCCGATCGCGCGGGCGTCCGTGCTCGTCGGGAAGACGCTCGCCGACGGCGTCCGGATGGCGGCCCAGACCGCGATCGTGCTCGCGATCGCGGAGGTCTTCTGCCTCGCCTTCGGCTGGAAGATCCCGTTCGCCACCGGGCTCGCGGGCTGCGCGATGATCGTCGTCCTGGTCGCGGCGTTCGGTGTGGCCTTCGCGGGGCTGTCGAACTCGGTCGCGCTGTTCACGAAGCGGACGGAGACGACCATGATGGTCAGCTTCACGCTCACGTTCCCGCTGCTCTTCCTCTCGACGGCGATGCTGCCGTACGACCTCTTGCCGAGCTGGGTCCAGACGTTCTCGAAGTTCAACCCGGTGAGCTACATCGCGACGGCCGCCCGGACGCTGATCCTGACGGGCTGGAACTGGACCGAGATCGGCCAGGCGTTCCTCGCGGTCGCGATCGTCGCGGTGCTGCTCTACAGCCTGGCGGTCTTCGCCTTCCGCCGTCAGACGGCCTGAGGCGCGGGCCCGCCGGAGGGCGGCGCCGCGAACGACGCCGGCCCGACCTCGGGATGCTCGGCGAAGTACCGGCGGGCCGGCGCGGTCAGCCGGTCGAGGACCGCCGCCACCGCCGTCTTGAGGTCCTGCGGGTGGAGCGCCCCCGAGGTCCACGCCGCGAGGAACGGGGCCGGGTCCGCGAACTCGACGGGGCCGCCGTGGGCGGGCGAGCGATCGACCGCGAGCCGGCCCTCCCACGGGAAGACGATGAACCGGACGACCTCGACGACCGGGTTGCCGTCGACCTGCTTCGCCGGGCAGAACGCCCGCGCGACGCGATCGGCGACCTCGGCCGGGGGGGACGGGATCGGCACCGAGCTCCGCGGATCCGACTTCGACATCTTGCCCATCCCGTCCGCCCCGACCGGGTCCATCCGTCCGGTCCCCTGGAGGGAGGAGAGGAGCGGCGTATGGATCGCCGCCGGGACGGGCCAGCCGTAGTGATGCGCCACCTCCCGCGCGAGCACGTGGGCCCGGCGCTGGTCCATGCCGCCGTAGGCGAGCTCCACGGGGAGCTCGAAGATGTCGGCCGCCTGCATCGCGGGGTAGAAGAGCCGGGACGTGTCGAGGTCGGACTCCTCCTCGCTCCGACCCATGATCGACATCGCCCGCTTCGTGCGGGCGAGGCTGGTCGCCTTCGCGACCCGCACGACCCGGGCCCAGTACGCCGACGACGCGGTGAGATCGGAGGCCCAGCGGTAGCGCACCCGCTCCCGGTCGACGCCGAGCGCGCCGAACGCGGCCTCGACGTACCGGCCGCACGCGCGGATGCGTTCGAGATCGCCGCCGAGCTTGTCGTTGATCCAGGCGTGCCAGTCGGCGAGGTAGACCGTGACGTCGCAGCCGGCCGCGACGAGGTCGCGGATCTTGCCGACCGTGATCAGGTGGGCGACCGTGAGCGCGCCGCTCGGCTCGTAGCCGATGTACGCCTGGGGCCGCTCGACCGCGGCGAGGAGCGCGCGCACCTCCTCGCGCGTCACCACCTCCTCGGCGTTCCGGACGACCCGCGCGAGCCGCTCCTCGAGGTCCATCGGCCGGCGGGAGGGCCACGGGCCTTTATCGTCCTCGGTGGACGCCGACCGGCGCCCCGACCGGGCGTCGCCCGAGCCGCTATAATTTAAAGACCCCTCTGCGCGCTAGTACTCTCCCTTCTCCATGGACGGATCGACGGACAGCGTCGCGGAAGCGAGCGTGCCCCCCTCCGTCGCGTCGACGGAGGACCTCGCCCGCGCCCTCGGGGTGAGCGCCGAGATCGCGGCCCGATTGCAGAAGGCCGGCTACGCGACCGCGGAGGCGGCGCGCCGCGCCACCGACCCGTCGCTCCGGGCGGCCGGGGCGAGCGGGGACGACATCCTCCGGATCCGTCGTTCCACCCCGGCGTACGCGAGCTCGGTCGCTTCCCGTCTCTTCGCCCCCGGCCCCCCCGCCGCTCCGTCGAAGGGCGCCGAGCCCCCGCGCGACGAGGCGCCCCCGAGCGGGTCCGGCCCGCCGGCGCCCCCGCCGTCCCCGGTCTT
>JASHYU010000177.1 GCA_030042855.1 Thermoplasmata archaeon | reverse complement strand
GCCTACGACTTCGGCCCCGATCACCCGTTCACCGAACGGAGTCGCGCCCTCGCCGTGCGTCTCCTGGCCGAGCTCGGGGCCGCCGCAGCGCCCGGACCGATCCGGTGGATCGATCGGATCGACCCGGCCGCCCCGGACGTCCTCGCCTCGTTCCACCATCCGGAGTACCTCCGTTCGGTCGAGCTCGCCTCCGGGCGGGACGATCCGATCCTCCTCGACCGCGGGGACACGCCCAGTTTCCCCGGTTGCTACGAGGCCGCCGCGCGCGTCGCGGCCGGTGCCGATCGGGCCTACACGCTCGTCCGGGAGGACGCGCGGCCGGCGTTCCACCCCGCCGGCGGCCTCCACCACGCGCACCCGGACCGCGCGAGCGGCTTCTGCATCTTCAACGACATCGCCATCGTGATCGCTCGGGCGATCCGGGAGCACCGTCGGGTCGCCTACGTCGACATCGACGCGCACCACGGCGACGGCGTGATGTACGGGTTCTACCGGTCCGGGCAGGTCCTCGACATCGACTTCCATCAGGACGGGCGGACCCTGTTCCCGGGCACCGGATTCCCCCACGAAACCGGACGCGGCGACGGCGGCGGGCTCAAGGTGAACGTCCCGCTGCCGCCGGGGGCGGGCGACGAGGCGCTCCTCCCGCTGTTCCGCCGTCTCGTCCCGACGCTCCTGCGGGCCTACCGGCCGGATCTGATCATCCTCCAGCACGGCGTGGACGGCCACGCGCACGACGCGCTCGCGCAACTCCAGTACACTCCGGCCGCATTCGCCGAGATCGACCGCACGGTGCTGGCGCTCGCGAGCGAGGTCGCCCGCGGGCGGCTCCTCGTGACGGGCGGAGGGGGGTACCGGGCCGCGTCCGTGAGCCGGGTGCTGGCGCGCGCCGGTGCGATCCTCGCGGGGATCGGACCTCCGGACGATGCGAGCCCCACCCCGGCGCGATGGCGCGAAGCGTACCGGAAGGCGGTGTCCGAGCCCGCGCCCGCCACGTGGGCGGAGCCGGCGCCCCCGGATCCGTCTCCCTGGCGGAGCGAGGACGAAGCGAAACTCGTGCAGGATCTCGAGTCGCGGCTCGGTCAGCGGTTCCCGAGCCCGCCCTAGAGCCGATCGCCCCACGTCGGTCGGTCGAGGGAATCGAGGTCCGTCGCTCGGATTCCGTCCTCCACGTCGGCGGCGGTCAGCGCGCGCTCCCCCGCGCCCCGCAACTTCGCGCGCACCGCAGCCCGGGCGAGGACGTCGGCCCCGAGCGCACGGAGCGCCGCCTCGGCCCAGTCGAGCACCGATCCCTCGTCCTCCTCCAGGGCATCGAGATGCACGGCGGCGAGGAAGGCGTCCCGGCACAGGACGTAGCGCAGGTAGCCTCCCAGCAGCGCCTCGGCACCCGCCTCCAGCCGGGGTGCCCGAGTCGGGGGCGGCACGACCCCGAGCGTCGCGTAGCCTCCGGCGGGCGCGACCTCGAGGACCCGCCAGCCCCCGAGGTCCCGGGCGAGCGCGACCGGCCCCGGTCGCCCATCGAAGAAGATCGGGAGGAGCTCGATCCCCGCGTCCAGGCCGGGCGGGTCCTCGGCGGGGAAGTCCCGGTCATCGGGCAACGGGACCCGCGCGGTCAGCAGGGCCCGCACCTCGTCGTCGTCCCACCATCGATCCGAGACCCGGAGCCACCGCTCGATCCGCCGCCCCCGCCGGGACGTGATCGCGACGCGACGGTCGACCTCGGGTCCGAGCCGCTCCCGGACGGACGCAAGCTCGGACTCGAGGCCCTGCGGGCCGGCGCCCGCGGCGCCGGGCCCCCCGAGGAGCGGACCGAGCTCCACGCCGGGACAGGACAGCACGAGCGTCGCCTGGACCCGATGCCCGAGGTGGACGGTGACCGGGAACTCTCGGCACGGATGCGGCCGGGCCGAGTGAACACGGCAGCGAAGTTCGGACAGGAACTGACACGCGCCCCCGTCCGGTCGGGCCGCGAGGAATCGATCCGGGCCGCGCCCGACGAAGGTCGCTTCCGGTGCGATCTGGAGGAGCCGGGCGCGCTCGGGCGGGTCGGCGCGAGGCTCGGCGAAGCAGCACAGGCCGCACTCCGGACGGCAGCGGAATCGAACGCCGCGCAGGAGGTCGAGGTCGGGATCGAACGCGCCCGGGTCCATCCCCGCCGTCCCCCCCGCGGCCGCGGACGGGTCCGGCGGGAATGAACCTTCGCCCGCCGGACCACCGGTGGTCCGACACGATCCTCGCGGCGGGACGCACGCTCATAACCGCTGGCACCTTCGGACGCGCATGGTGCTGCGGGCGATGGACATCATGGACACTTCGTTCCTCACGGTCGACGCGGACAGCGACGCGCTGACCTGCGCCCAGTCGATGGTGGAGCGGCGGAAGGGCTACGCGGTCGTGACCCGCGGCGGTCCGACGAAGCTCGCGGGCATCGTCACCGAGTGGGACTACGTGCAGCGGATCGTCGCCGCCGGGGCGGACGCCGCTCGTACGCGGGTCCACGAGATCGCCTCGGGGGTCGTCCACGCGGTCCCTCCCGAAACGCCCACCGACGAGGTCGTTTCGAAGATGGCCGAGCTCGGGGTCCGCCGCATGGTGGTCCGCAAGGGCGACGAGGTCGTCGGCGTCATCACGGCGCGCAACGTCCTCGCGATCTTCCGCCAGTACATCGATCGCCTCTCCTCGGAGATCGCCGGCTACCAGTCGAACCAGACGCCGCTCGGATAGGTTCGCGCGCGCCGGAGCGTGCCGACGTTGCTCGATCGTCCCGGCGGGCCTCCTCGGCGAGCGCCCGCCCGGCGGCGTCGCGGCCGGGTCCGCGCTCCGAGGTAGCGCACGATGGTCCAGTACAAGTGGCGCGTGCTCTCGAACACGACCATCGCGACGCTCATGGCGGCGATCGATGGGAACATCGTCCTGATCTCGCTGCCCACGATCGGGCGCGAGCTCCCCCAGACGAACGCGACCATTCTGCTCTGGATCCTGCTCGGCTACTCCCTGCTCACCGCCGTCATCCTCCTCAACTTCGGCCGCCTCTCCGACATGTTCGGCCGGGTCCGTCTCTACGTCCTCGGATTCGCCGTGTTCACCGGGGGCTCCCTGCTCTGCG
>JASHYU010000176.1 GCA_030042855.1 Thermoplasmata archaeon | reverse complement strand
GATCACGAGCGGGAACAACGACGGCTACTCGGCCGGCCCCGGGTGGAACCCCTGCACGGGCCTCGGCTCGCCGCGGGGTGGGGCGCTGCTCGCCGCCCTGCGGGCGTCGAGCGCGGCGGACCCGACCCCCGGCGCCGGGAACGGCGACCCGGCGTCGACGACCCGACGATGAAAAGATGAAATGGCCCCGATCGCCTTGCCGGCGACATGTTCGGATCCTCGCAACCCGCGACGCCGATGCCGACGGACCCCAACGACCGACTCGGACGCATCGAGGCCAAGATCGACCGGATGGCCCGATGGAACCAGATCACCATGATCGTGACCGTCCTGGTCCTCCTCGTCCTCGTCGCGCTCATCATCTGATCCGGGCGTTCCGCCCGGGTCTCGCCGACCACCCCGGCCGATGAGTCCCGGCCGAGAAAAGACTCTTCTGAGCGCGCTACGATGAACCCACGTGAGGAGGATGGCGGGTGAGCGGACCGGCGGGCGCCGGTCGCCGGCTCGCCCCCGTCCCTCGGTCGGTGGCGCCGCGATCGCGCTCGAATCCTCCGGACGGTCCCCTGCGCTGTACGACTACGCGCTGATCGGCGACCTCGGGACGGCCGCGCTCGTCTCCCGGTTCGGTTCGATCGACTGGGCGTGCTTCCCCCGCTTCGACTCACCGTCCACGTTCGCCCGGATCCTCGATCGGAGGAGGGGCGGCTACTTCCAGATCGCGCCGCGCGAGTCGTATCGTTCCCATCAGACGTACCTCCCCTCGACGGCGATCGTCCGGACGACGTTCTTGCTCGCGCGCGACCGCACGCTCCGGCTCACCGACTTCCTGCCCGTGGGCCCGCCGAACGGGGCCGGGACCGCCCCGATGATCGTGCGGATCGTCGAGGCGAGCGGGGGCCGGATCGGCGTCGACGCGATCGTCGACGCGCGACCGGACTACGCCCGGGCCCGGCCGGACTGGGCGCCCGACGGAGATCGCTGGCTCGGTCGTTCGCGGGCGGGGACCGTGGCGGCCCGACCCGGCTGGAATCTCCGACCGACGTCGGCCGGTCTGCGCGGGCGCACGATCCTCGAGGACGGAGGCCGCGCGGTCTTCGAGCTCTGGTGGGGGGCGGAGCGGCCGAACCGCGCGCCCGCCGCGGAGCTCCGCCGGGCGACCGAACAGTACTGGACCGACTGGGCGCACCCGCCCGACAGCCCGCTCCATCTGCTCGCGGGAAACTGGCGTCCCTGGGTGGAACGCTCGGAGATCACGCTCAAGCTCCTCTCCCGGTCGGATACCGGGGCGTTCATCGCGGCGCCCACGACCTCGCTGCCCGAGTGGCCCGGCGGGACGCGGAACTGGGACTACCGCTACGTCTGGATCCGGGACGCGGCGTTCGCGGCCCAGAGCTTCGCGCTCCTCGGCCACGTCTTCGAGGCCTGCTCGTTCCTGCGGTGGACCGTCGAGACCCTGCACCGCTCGACCGACCCCCGCCGCCTGAACGTCATGTACGGGAGCGGCGGGGAGACGGACCTCGCCGAGCACGTCCTACCGCACCTCGCGGGCTACCTCGGCTCCCGACCCGTCCGCGTGGGGAACGCGGCGGCCCATCAGTTCCAGCTCGACATCTACGGGGAGCTCCTCGACGCGGCCCGACTGCTGTCCGAGTTCGAGCCCGAAACGCTGGACCGCTCCTGGGCGCTCCTCGAGCGGCTCGCGGACGAGGTCGTCCGGCGGTGGCGCGAACCGGACCGGGGCATCTGGGAGCTCCGCAGCCGGCCCGCGCACTACGTGCACTCGAAGGTCATGGCCTGGGTCGCGCTGGATCGGGCCGTTCTCCTCGGGCGACAGTACGGCTCCCACGAGCCGGTGGTCCGCTGGGAGCGCGAGCGCGAGCGGATCCGCGCCGTCGTGCTCGCGCGCGGCTTCGATCGCCGGCGCGAGATGTTCGTCCAGTCGTTCGAGGAGCGCGTGCCGGACGCGGCGAACCTCAGGATCCCGCTCGTCGGGTTCCTCGCCCCGGACGATCCGCGGGTCGCGGGCACGGTCCTCGGGGTCGAGCGGGAGCTGGCGGACGGTCCGTTCGTCCACCGGTTCCGCCCGAGCCGCCTCGTGGGCGGGCCCGAGGGAGCATTCCTGCCGTGCTCGTTCTGGCTGGTCGAGTGCCTCGCCCGGGCGGGCGAGCGGGAACGCGCCCGCCGCAACTTCGAGCTCCTGCTCGAGGCCACGAGCCCGCTCGGGCTCCTCGCCGAGGAGTACGATCCCGACCGGCGGCGGCCGCTCGGCAACTACCCCCAGGCGTTCAGCCACATCGCGCTCCTCCGGGCCGCGCTGGCGCTCGGCCTCGCGACCATCCCCGCGTCGGTGCTCGAGCAGCACCCCGGGCTCGTCGCGGCCGCCCGCCGACGACCTCCCCGGTCCTCGGAGCCGATCGCGATGGGCGCGGTGGAGCCGCCGCGCCTCCGGGGCGCCCGGCGGCGCGACCGGACCGGTCGACGGGACCTCCGGGGCGACCGACGCGGTGGGCGCGTTCGACCATCGTCCGGCCCGACCCCCCGGTAAATCGGCGATCGCCGGAGGACCCTGCCGGACCGACGCCGCGAGATGGGACAAGGCTACTTGAACGCCGCCCGGGACCGGGGGAGCGGGAGGCCACGAAGATGGCAGAAGAGTGCGCGGACTGCCGCGCGTCGTTCGGCTCGGCGGCCGAGCTGGTGCGGCACGTGAAAGCGAGCCACCAGGGCGGCGACCCCCAGGCGAGCCTGGCCAGGAACCCGGAATCGGATCGGGCCGGTCTCGTCTGCGCGCTGTGCGGGCGACGCCTACAGGACCGTCAGTCCCTCGCCCGCCACAACCTGACGCCCCACCCCCCTTCGACCCCGTCCTCCGCCCCGAGCGGCGGGTACGAGCCGGTCTACTGATCGGGGGCCGCCACGTCGGCCGGCCCGACCGGGCGGGCCCGGCGCGGCGGCACGGGTCGGGAGGGGCCCACGCCGGGCGGCAGCCCCGACCGATCGGTCGGTGACGTCGACCGACCCGGTACCTCGGTGGGATCGCGGGGAGGATCCGGTCCCGTCAGGACCGTCGCCGCCGGGCGGCGATCCGAAGCTGACGTTGCCGGTGGTGGCGCTTCTTGTTCGCGGGGGACGGCCGCTTCCGGGGTTTGACGGTCATGGAGCCCTTCGAGCCGAGGACCACCGGAGATCGGTGCGATAAAATCTCTTCCCCGAGCCGGGACCGCCTCAGAGGTCCTTCAGGATCTGCTCGACCTCGTGGGCCGCGGCGTCGAGCTCCTTCGAGACGCGGCGGACCGCCTTCTTCGCCGCGGCGGAGGAGTCCTTCGCCGCCACCTCCGCCTTCGTCGAGACGCGCTTCGTCAGCTCGGCGGTGCTCCGGGCGAGGTCGCGGGCCGCCCGCCGGGTCTCCTCGAGGAGCTGGTGGAGCGACGCCGAGTCGGCGCCCGCGGCCGATCGGGGGACCGCGGCGCCGCAGGCCGCGCACTGGAGGGCGCCGGCCGGGAGCTCCTTCCCGCAGTTCTGACAGTACATCTTCGGGACCTCAGCGGTGCAACGGGGCGGCCTACATACGTCTTCTCGGGGACGATCGGGGACCCGGGGGCCGCCCGGCTCACCAGCGGCGATCCC
>JASHYU010000175.1 GCA_030042855.1 Thermoplasmata archaeon | reverse complement strand
GTACCGGGTGTAATCGAGCGGGGTGATCTCCGTCGCCGACGTCATATCGACCTCGGCCAATTCCATCACCCCGGTGTATTTAAATGGTAGGTCGGGCCGGGTGCTACAATCTGGGCCTCGCCGTAAATTCTCGGTCCCGCGGGGCATCTGTCAGTTCGCGCGCTACAGTCCGGTCTCCCCCAACCGGCGCCCCCGGTGCGGGTCCTTACGAGGCTTGAGGGGCTTGCGAAACGTCGACCTTGAACACGCGGGCGACCTCCACCAGGCTCTCGACGAAGGCGTCGATTTCTTCCTCGGTGGTATAGACGTACGGGCTCGCGCGAGAAAGCGCGGGGACGCCGAGCCGTTCCATGAGCGGTTGCGCGCAGTGGTGCCCGGCCCGGATGCAGATCCCCCGTTCATCGAGGATCGATGCGACGTCGTGCGGGTGGACTCCTTTCATGCGGAAGGATATCGCCGCGTGCCGTTCCGTGGGATCGGCCGGCCCGAACACCGTGACCGTTTGCCCGAAGGTTTCCCCGAGTCGGGAGAGCGCTCGGCGGAGGAGTCGGACCTCGTGCGCCCGGACGTCGTCCCAGCCTAGTGCCGAGAGGTAGTCCAGCGCGGCGGCCAGGGCTACGGCGCCCCCGACGTTCGGGGTGCCCGCTTCGAACTTGGCCGGCGGGGATCGGTAGGCCACCTTGTTCAGATGGACTTCCCGGATCATCTCGCCCCCGCCCATGGCGGGGGGCATCTCTTCGAGCAGGTCGGGTCGGCCCCACAGGGCTCCGATGCCCATCGGGCCCAGGGTCTTGTGACCCGAGAACGCAAGGAAGTCCGCGCCCAGCGCGTTCACGTCGAGCGGCACGTGGGGGGCGGATTGGGCCGCATCGACCACCACGAGCGCGCCGACCGCGTGCGCTCGCTCGGCGATCTCCCGGACCGGGTTCATCGAACCGAGGACGTTCGAAACGTGGGAGACCGTGACGACCTTCGTGGTCGACGTGAGCAGCCGGTCGAGTTCGTCGAGCCGGAGACGACCCTCGTCGTCGATCCCCACGAACTGTAGATCGATGCCGGCGTACTCGCGCAGCAGATGCCAGGGGACGATGTTCGAGTGGTGCTCCATCACGGTCGCGATCACCCGGTCCCCGCGTTGGAGCCGGGAACGTCCCAGGCTCGTCGCCACGAGATTGATCGCCTCCGTCGTGCCCCGGACGAAGACGACACCGGTCGGGTCACGGGCGCCGAGAAAGCGCGCCACCCGCTCCCGCGCGGCCTCGTAGGCGTCCGTCGCCTCGATGCTCAACGCGTACACGCCGCGATGGACGTTCGCGTTGTGGAGCCGGTAGTATCCGTCCTCGGCCTCGACGACCGACTTCGGCTTCTGCGACGTCGCGGCCGAGTCGAGGTACACGAGCGGCCGGCCGTGGAACGTCCGCGAAAGGATCGGGAAATCGGCCCGTACCGTTCGGACGTCCATCCCCGCTCCGCCGGAGCCGAGCCCATTCAGTTCGCGGAGGCGGGGGCGCCTTCCCGGATGAAGTCGTAGCCCTTCGCCTCGAGCTCCTCGGCGAGCTCGCGGCCGCCCGAGAGCGCGATCACGCCGTCGACCATCACGTGCACCCGATCCGGTTGGAGGTACTTCAGGATCCGCTGGTAGTGCGTGATCACGAGGATACCGGCGTCCGGCCGGTGGAGCTTCGCGACGGTCTCGCCGACCGCCCGCACCGCGTCGATATCGAGGCCCGAATCCGGCTCGTCGAGGATCGAGAAGACCGGCTGGAGCGTCGCCATCTGGAGCACTTCGACCCGCTTCTTCTCGCCGCCGGAGAAGCCCTCGTTCAGGGATCGCTTGAGGAGCGCGGGATCCATCTCGAGGTAGCCGAGGTGCGTCTTCAGGTCCCGGTCGAACCCCGCCGTGTCGGCGCTCTCCGCGGTGTGCCGCTGCATGTAGGCGGTCCAGAGGAACTTCGAGAGCGAGAGCCCCGAGACCTCCTGAGGGTACTGGAATCCCAGGAACAGTCCCGCCCGGGATCGCTTCTCGACCGGGAGCTTGAGGAGGTCCTGGCCGTCGAGCAGCGCGCGACCCTGGGTGACCTTGTACTTCGGGTGGCCCATCAGCGCATAGGCGAGCGTGCTCTTCCCGGACCCGTTCGGGCCCATCAGGGCCGTGAGCTCGCCGCTCTTCAGCGCGAGGTTCACTCCCTTGAGGATCTCCTTTCCCGCGACCTCGGCGTGCAGGTCCTCGACGACGAGGGTGTGCGGCGTCGTTACGCTGGCCATCGACTCGGACCGTACGAGCCGATATCGTTATTTAAGCATGGCGTGGTGTGTAAATCTCGTCGGTCCATGGCGTCTGCGAAACTGCGGGCGGTCGAAGTGCCGGACGTCGGCTTCGCGGGTACGCGCGGCCGCATCCTCGAGGAGCTCCAGATCGCGCCCCATACCGCGCGGGAGCTCGCGGAGAAACTGCACATCCAGGAGAGCGCGGCCCGCGGCCACTTGGAACGGCTCGAGGGTCGCGGGCTCGTGGTGCCGTCGTTCCGGCGCGAGGGCGTCGGCCGCCCTCGGAAGCGCTACGTCCTCACCGGGCCCGGGCAGGACCTTTTCCCGAAGAAGTACGATCTCATCCTCGACACCGTCGTCGACGAGCTCCTCGACCGGGAGGGCGAGGGCTACGTCAGCGCCCTCTTCGCGGAATCGGCACGTCGCATGGCTCGGGAGGTGGCGAAGGAGGTCCCGCGCTCCGGCACGCCGGCCGAGCGGGTCCGCAATCTCGTCACGGCGCTCAATCGTCTTGGCTTCCACTGCACGGCGCAGTCCCTACCGGACGGCCAGATGCGGATCGTCCGGACCAACTGCGTCTTCCGGCACAGCGCGCTCTCCCACCCGTACCTCCTCTGCGAAGTCTTCGACAAGCACCTGACCGAGGCGCTGCTCGGCCAGGTCGGCGTCGACCTCCAGGATTCGATCGGCCACGGAGGGATGCGGTGTACGCATCTGATCCACCTGCGGTAGGTGCCGCAGTTGGGTCCGTTCGGTCAACCGTTCCGGGACGGACCCGACCGAACCTCGATTCGCGGGCTGACTCCGTCGAAGCGACTCCGCTGCGCGAGC
Organism: Thermoplasmata archaeon; assembly: GCA_030042855.1. The sequence continues at coordinate 202 of JASHYU010000175.1, read as the reverse complement.
TCCCCCACCTCGTCTCGTCCTCCGGGGGATCGTTTCGCCTCTCGGTGAAGCTCGAGTCGTTCAATCCGAGCGGATCGGTCAAGGACCGGGCGGCGCGCCACATCGTGGACCGCGCGATCGCCGAGGGACGGCTCGACCCCCCGAGGACCCTGATCGATGCCTCCAGCGGGAACACGGGAGTCGCCTATGCGTTCCTGGGCGA
>JASHYU010000174.1 GCA_030042855.1 Thermoplasmata archaeon | reverse complement strand
GGTCGGTGTTCTCGTCTACTTTACCGAGGGAGGGACCGCCGGGATCGTCGCGGGCTTCTGGGTCGCGGCGGTCATCATGTCCGCCAGCGTGTTCCTCGTCTTCCTCGGCTTTCTCCGGCAGACCCGGATCGGACCCGCGGAGGCCGGTGCCCTCGCGCACCGCGACGTCTTCGTGACGTCGGTGATCCTTCTCGTGCTCGCCAATGAGTTCCTGATGGGCTGGTCGTTCAGCCTGATCTCGGATTCGCTCGCGGTCGTTTCGGGAGCGCCCGCGGATCGTGCGGTGGAGATCGCGGTCCGGGCCGTGATCTCGCCCTGGTTCGTGTTTCCGATGGCGCTCGAGATGATCCTCTCGCTCTCCTTCTTCCTCCGGCGGTTTCCCGTCAGCCTGCGCCGGTTCCTGCTCGTCCAGCCGGCGGTCATGGTCTGCTCTCCCCCGACCGTTTCGGGACTCGCCTGGCTGCTGGGTTCCTCCGTTGCGGCGAGCGTGTTGATGGCCGTCGCCGTCGCGTGGCTCCTGATCGCGCTCTTCCGGGACGAGGATCTATCTCGGGTCGCTACCCGATATCTCCTCTGGCTCTTCGTGTCGTTCGGTCTTATGGCCGCGGGGCTCTACGTGTGGATCGAGTTCTCGAACGCCGGAGTCTTCGCGCTTGCGCTGGTCGCCCAGATGGTGGTCTTCCTGCGCGCCGTGACCGATCCGGACCGCTTCGGATCCGTGCCCGAGGACCGACCGGGAGTCCCCGCGACCTCCGTCGGTCCCGAGCGGGACGGAGCCTAGCCCGAACGTCGCCCCCAAATCTACGGAACTTGTAGTAAGTGCATCGGGTTTAAGGAGTCGACTTCGATTCCCTGCTCGCGTAACGTCGCGGGCTCGGGGTCGGATGGACCAGTTCACCGTGGGTCTCGCCGTCATCGCGGGGGTGATGGCGGCGGTCTCCGCCCTTTTGATCCGGGCGTCCGTCGAGGCGCGGAGTCGACCGCACGCGTGGGTCGCGTTCTACCTACTCGCGATGATGGGCGAGATGTGGATCGCGGGCGTGGTGTACCTGGGGGCCCCGTCGCTCGCCCACCTCGTCGCCGGGATCGCCGTCAGCGGGGTCCTCATGGTCGTCTCCGTGGTTCCCTTGCTCGTCACCCTGCTGCGGCGTCGCGCGGGGGCCCACCCGGGCCCGGCGGTCGCGAGCACGCCCGTCGCCCTCGGCCTCGGAGCTGCGAGCGGGATCGCCGCGCTCGTGCTCGCGAACGAGTTCCTCATGAGCTGGGGACTGCTGCTTGCGCAGGGTTCCGCGTCGTTCGGGAGCAGCCCGCTCGCGATCTTCGCGGGAACGGTGAACTCGCCTTGGTTCATCTTCACGATGGCCGGGGAGATGTTCCTCACCGCGGGGCTGCTTTGGAAGCGCCTTCCGCGGCCCCTGCTCGCCGTCCTCCTTACACAGGCGGCGATCATGATCTTCACTCCCACCGCCCTCGGCGGCTCGACGTGGTCGGGGCTCGCCATCTACATCTCGAGCGCCCTGATGATCGGGCTATTCGTCTACCTGTTCGAGTACCTCTACCGTCACCGGCAGCTCTCCGACCCGTTCGCCACGTACCTGGCCGAACTGGTCTCGGTCTACGGCCTCATGATGGCTGGGGTGTTCGTCTGGCAGTACTTCGGCGACGCGACGACCTTGGCCGTCTCGATCGTCCTCGAGATGGTCGTGGTCTACGTTGCGGTCGCGCGCCCGCGGAGGTTCGCGGACGCTCCCGCCACGCCCTGGCAGCTCCGACCGGCGTGGACGTTCGCCCTCCTGTCGGGCGTGTTCGTCGCGGAGGTCTGCATGGGGGCGGTCCTCAGCGTTCAGCTCGATCCCGCCGACTACGTCGGGGGCTTCCCGTTCCTTCCGCTCGCCGGCTCGGTGGGGACCATCGTCCTCAATGCGCTCTCGAACGGCTTCTGGTTTTTTGCGACCGCGGCGGGCTCGTCCTGGTTCCTCATCATGATGGGCCTCGAGATGGGCACGCTCGTCGTCTTCAAGTTCCGGGAGACGAAGAATCTCGAGAACCGAGTGCGGCTCGCGCTGATGATGGGCTGCTACGCGGCCTTCGCGGTCTTCTACCCGAGCATCTACTTCTCGCTCCTCTTCCCGAACGCGCCCGATCCGAGCACGGTCGCCGTCCTCGGCTGGCCGATGGGCATCGGGTCGTACCCGCTCGCGGTCGGAGTGTTCAGCGCGGTCCTCCTCACGTACGTCGTGACCGGTGCCCTCGTTGTGCTCTTCGGGCGCCGGGTCGTCTGTGCCGTCTTCTGCACGGCGCCCCTGATGTATCTCGGCACGACCGTCGACGCGATGAAGTCGTTCAACCGGTCGAGTCCGGTCGCCCGGAAGTACCTCTCGAGCCGGTTCTCCGCGGCGTACTCGTGGACGCTCGGGCTCGTGATGGTCGCGCTCGTCGGCACCTCCCTGCTGTCGTACCTCGACTCGATCGGAGCGCTCAATGTCTACGTCCAGGGGACCGATCCGAGCGTCTTCTTCTTCATCGCGTCGTTCTCGGTCGGGTGGTACGTGCTCTTCGTCGCGATCCCGTACGCGGGGAACTACAACTGCGTCACGATGGGCTGGTGCTACACCGGGGTCATCGCCCAGGCGTTCCAGAAGATCGGGACGTTCAAGCTCAAGGTCCGGGACCAGCAGGTCTGCAAGGACTGCCCGACCCTCGACTGCGCGAAAGGCTGCCCCGTCGGGCTGACCGACATGGTCGGACACTTCCGGCAGAAGGGCGAGTTCCGCAGCACGAAGTGCTGCGGGGTCGGGGACTGCGTCGAGGATTGCCCGTACGACAACCTGTACATCTCGGACATCCGGCACACCGTCCGGCGCTGGCTGGGCCGCGCCGAGACCCGGCCCCGTCGCGCGGGAGCGCCCACTCCGGTGCGCCGCGTCGCCGCGCAGCCCGCCTTCGGGGTCCGCTCGGTCGGACCGACCGAGGGCGCGGTCCTGCTTCCGATGGTCGCGCGCCGTCCGTCCGCGGCTCAACCGCAGCACTAGCGAGTCGGAGCTCGGCGGTGGCGGGTGTGCCCCGCGCTTTGATCGCCCTTGCGGGTCACCGGGTCCCGTGCCCGCCCGTGTAGCACCGCGCCCTCCCGAAGCGGGAATCGACGCGCCGTGGATCCGATGAGGGTCGGGGCCCGCGAGGTATCGGACCACGGCGCGGGGTCCCGCGAGGATCGCTCCCGCCGGCAGTGACCTCGATCGGAGGTCCGAGAAGAGCCGGAGGTGAAAACGGGAGTCTCGAGCCGGCTGACTTAACCGAGGGTGAGGGTACGGCCGCCTGCGATGTCGGTCGCGCCCCTCCCCTCGCTGCTCGGGACCACGATCCGCCGGTCGTTTACCGTGGGAAGGGTCAACATGGTCGTCGCGACGGGCGCCAGCCTCGTGTGGGGTACGCTCCTCAGCCTCACGCCGGGCGTCTCCTTCGCCGCGCTGTTCCCGCTCCTGCTCCCCGTGCTCGGAACGATCGGAACGACCGGTTCGATGCTCGCGTTCACGAACGATCGGACGAAAGGGGTGTTCGAATACCTGATTGCGTACGGGGTGCCGCCGCACCGGATCTTCGTGAACGTGCTCGGCGCCGCGATCACGATGGTCGCCGTGGTCGACGGGCTCACTCTCGCGGTCGCGCTCTCGATCCGTCTGACCCTTGGCCTCGCCATTCCCCTCGCGTTCACCGAGACGTTGCTGGGCTACTCGCTGCCGATGAGCTTCGGGGCCACGGCGCTCGTCACGGCGGCGGGGATGTACTGGACCTCCTTATCGAGCCCGCGCACGGGGATGAACAGCCCCCTCGGCCTACTACCGATGCTTGGGGTCGCTCCCGGCGGTCTCGCGTTCCTCGCGGCCGAAGGGGCAGGACCGGCCCTCCGGACGTACGTCCTGATCGGCGCGGTCGCCCTCGTGATCGTCCTCGCGACCGTCCTCCTCTTGCTCGAGAGCCGCCTCATGCCGCGGGAGCGGCTCCTCTCTCCGGCCTGACCGAGGCCCCTTGGATGTCGAACGGTGCGCTCGCGTCCCACCGGACGACCTCCGCCTCGGCGGCGGGGCCGCGGATCGCGTGCCGGGGCGTGAGCTCGGGGTATCTCCGTGCGAAAGTCCTCGAGGACATCTCGTTCGAGATCGAGGAGCCGGCCGTCTACGTCGTGCTCGGTCCGAACGGCGCCGGCAAGACGACCCTGTTCCGCACCCTCGCGGGGATCCTTCGGCCGTACCAGGGCGAGGTGCTCATCGACGGTGAGTCCGTCGAACTTCAGGGCGCGCGCGACCACCTCCACTACCTCTCCCACGTGGACGGGATCCCCGACGGACTCAACGTCCGCGAGGCGCTCCGATTCTACGCGCGGGTCGAACGGGCGGGTGCCATCGATGTCGACCGGGTCCTCCGGCTCCTCGACATCGAGTCGATGGCGGACCGATACCTGTCGCAGCTCAGCGCGGGGCAGCGCAAGCGGGTCTCGATCGCGCGCGTCTTCCTGCGCGAGCGCGAGATCTACCTCCTCGACGAGCCCACGGCGAACCTGGACCCGAAGCTCGCCCGCGAGACCCGGGAGCTGATCCTCCGTCTCAGCCGCGACAAGATCGTCCTCTACTCGTCGCACAACCTGTTCGAGGCCCACGAGATCGGCCGGTACGTGATCGCGATCAGGGCCGGTCGGCTCGCCCTATTCGACCGGATCGAGAACCTCCGGGGCGAGCACTTCGTGATCGGCATCCGCGTGCTCGACCCCGGTACCCCCTCGGCGCTGGCGGGCTTCGCGCGTCAGGGCGACTACTACCTCCGAGAACTTCCCGGCCCCGAGGCCGTCCCGGGACTTCTCCACGAGCTGGACGTCCAAGGGGTCCGTGTCCGGGAGGTGCGCGAGATGAGCAACCCGCTCGAGGACTTGTTCTCCTGACGACGGTGGCTCGAGACCCCGCGCCGATCGACGGTAGCTCCGTGCGCCTTTCCCCGGAAGCCGGCCGCTCGGTGGGTCCCGTCTCGGGCGCCCACGTCGCCGCCCCAAAGGGCCCACGCATCGACGCTCGAGCCCACCGCGCGGCCGACGAGCGAGACGGACCCCCGGCGTCGGAGCTGCGACCCGTGCACCTACCGTCCGGCGCCCCCAGCGGGATCCCGAAAGCGAGCGAGATGGCTCAGGTACGAGCGCACGTCCTCCACACGCTTACCGTGCCGAGGGCGCGCGGACACTCTCGTCGACCGGGTCGCTCGGGACCCGTCGTCGAGCCTCCGAGTCGTCTAGCTCCGCGGCTCGTATCGCAGACCGAGGACGCCGGACTTGAACGGCGTGGCGTCCACGAGTCTCAGCGGGAGCCGCTCGGGCCGGTCGGGGAAGAGGGATCGGCCGGAACCGAGGAGGATGGGTTGGACGCGGAGCCGGAAGTCATCGACGAGCCCTGCGCGCACGACCGCGGACACGATCGAGCCGCTCCCGACGATCTGGATGTCCTTGCCCGTCCCCTCCTTGAGCCGGGCGATCTCCTTCACCGGGTCCGTCCGGACGATCGTGACGGGTTTCCAACTTCCC